>NZ_JBEZKZ010000013.1:0-115334 GCF_040651895.1 Streptomyces sp. NPDC048352 | reverse complement strand
GGCGCCCTGGTCGCTCACGCTCATCTGCTTCGTCTCCGTACGTTCTTCGCTCGTCGTCATCAGCCGTGCAGTCCGCACTCGGTCTTGCCCCGCCCCGCCCACCGGCCGGCCCGGACGTCCTCGCCCTCCGCCACCCGCCGGGTGCACGGAGCGCAGCCCACCGAGGCGTAGCCGTCCATCAGCAGCGGGTTGGTGAGCACACCGTGCTCCGCGACGTAGGCGTCCACGTCGTCCTGGCTCCAGCGGGCGATCGGCGAGACCTTCACCTTCCGCCGCCTCTCGTCCCAGCCGACCACCGGCGTGTTCGCCCGGGTCGGGGACTCGTCGCGGCGCAGCCCCGTCGCCCACGCGTCATACGCGGTCAACCCCTCTTCCAGGGGCTTGACCTTCCGCAGCGCACAGCACAGGTCCGGATCCCGGTCGTGCAGCCCCGGGCCGTACTCCGCGTCCTGCTCGGCCACCGTCTGCCGCGGGGTGAGGGTGATGACGTTGACGTCCATCACGGCCTCGACCGCATCACGGGTGCCGATCGTCTCCTCGAAGTGGTAGCCCGTGTCGAGGAACACCACGTCCACACCCGGCATGACCCGGGAGGCGAGATGGGCCACGACCGCGTCCTCCATGGAGGAGGTCACGCAGAACCTCTTGCCGAAGGTCTCGGCCGCCCAGGTGACGATCTCCGGCGCGGAGGCGTCCTCCAGGTCCCGGCCCGCCCGTTCGGCGAGTTCTTGCGTCATTCCGTGTACGTGAGTCGTCGTCATCCGGCGGCTCCTTCTCAGGGGGAACGCGGCGAACGGGCAGGAAATCGATGAGCCGAGATTAGCAATGCCGACACATAAAGCGCTGACGGTCCGCTGATCGCCTGCATTTTCGGCGCTTTCGGCGTGAACCAGCCATCCCACGGCCTCCACCAGCGACGACTCGCGATTCAGGGGTTTTGCGGATTTTCTCCGGACGTACCGTCAGGGCGCGGTAAGGCTCCCATCAGCGGACCGCCAGCGCCCTTGTGCCATAGTGAGCCGAAAATCGCTTGGTAATTCCCGTCGACCGGCCGGTCCGCCCTTTTTCCGGCCGTTACCCCGGAGAGGGAACGCGGAGAAATGAGCCTGCAAGGTCTGCGCCGAGGAAGGCTGATACGCCGCCTCGCACTCTGTCTGTCGGCGGTGGGACTCACCGCCTCCATGCTCACCGCGGCGGGTCCCGCCGCCGCCGGTACGCCGGAGACCTGGACCTCCAGCTTCCAGGGCGGCGACGGCGTCACGTACACGGCGACCAACCACCTGGTGGACGCCTCGCGCGGGCCGGGCCGGCAGTGGATGCTCGTGTGGTCCGGGCCCGCCAAGCAGCCGGCGCCGGACTTCCTGACCGTCATCGACGCCACCCCCGGCTCGCCGACGTACGGCAAGGTCGCCAACACGGTCACCGTCGGCCCGAACAACGGCAACGAGCCGCACCACATGCAGTACGTGTGGCACAAGGGCGACCGGATCTACGCCGGCGGCATCATGAGCGACACCACGTTCGTCTTCGACGCGAAGGCGCTGCCCGCGCTGACGATCGCCGGCGTCAACACGACCGCCGACACCCCCTGCGGGACGCTGCCCGACGCCTACCAGGTGCTGAGCGACGGGACCGCGTACGGGACGTACATGGGCGGCCCGAACGTGACCGGCCCCTGCACCTACACCAACGGCCAGGTACGCGTCGGCAACGGCGCGGCCGGCTCGCCCGGCGAGATCGTGCGGATCGGGCAGGACGGCAGGACCCTCGCGGAGATCCCGGCGGCCACCGAGGCCGGCGAGGACCCCGCCCAGTGCGGCAACGTCCCGGCGCTGCCGGCCGCGACCTGCGCCAACCCGCACGGCGTGGCGGTCCGCGAGGACCTGAACGTCATGGTGGCCAGCGACTTCGCCGAGGCCCGCAACTTCATGACGCCCGACTCGGCGCTGAAGGAGAACCTGGCCCGCCAGACGGTCCGCGTCTTCGACATCACCGACCGCGACAACCCGACGCTGAAGTCGGTGTCCAAGGTCGCCGACGGGCCGCGCGGGGCGCAGGAGCAGCGGGCCTTCTTCCGCGAGTCGCGGGTGGTCATGGAGACCGCGCTGACCAACCGGCCCGGGCACAAGGGTGCGTTCGTCTCCTCGATGGCCGGCGGGGCCGTCTTCTACACCCCCGACATCACGGTGCCCGACCCGCAGTGGAAGGAGGTCTTCGACGACACGACCGCCTACCGCAGCTTCCGGCGCGACAAGGACGTCACCGGCAGCGGCGACAACGGCAGCTGGCTGGCCGTCAGCCCCGACGACCGGTTCCTCTTCCACACGGTGATGGGCCAGTCGGTGCCCTACGGCAAGCCGCTGGAGGAGACCACGGGCATGATCTACGTCCTGGACATCCAGAAGCTCCTCGCCGCCGGCGACGGTGCCACGTGCTCCGTCGACGAGCTGGGCGAGGCGGCCCGGGGCGGCCGTGAGCGGGACTGCCCGGAGCTGGTGAGCACCGTGCCGATCCGCGACGTCAGCTCGGGCGGCCCGCACTGGGGCGCCATGGACAACTTCAGGCGCGGCGCGGACGGCGTCTACCGGGAGACGACGCAGGTCAGCCGGATCGCGGTGGCCAACTACTTCGTCGCCGGCTCCTTCGGCGGCGGCGGTGACCACCGGGTGTGCATGTTCGACGTCGACCGGCGCGGCAGGGTGTCCCTGGACCGGTCCTTCCGGGACGAGAACACCGGCAAGCCCTGCGTCGGCTTCGACCGTGCCTCCTGGCCGCACGGCGACTTCGGCGACGCGCAGCCGCACGGCGTCCTGTTCGTGGTGAGCGACAGCGTCGTACGGCGGTGAACGCGGTCCTCGCGGCGGCGGTCGTCCTGACCGCCGCCCTGGCGCTGGGCGCGCTGCTGCTCCTGCGCACGCGGCTGCTCGCACGCCGTACCACCGCCTCGGCGTACTTCGCCGCGGCGGTGGCGTGCGCGGTCCTCGCGGGGGCGTGGGGCGGGCCGCTGCTGCCGGGGGATGCGGGCGGGGCGGGGCCGGTGTCGGCCGGGCCGCTGCTCGGCTCCCTCGGGATGGGCGGCGCGCAGGTGCCGGTGCTGGTGGTGCCGAACCGGCCGGGGTACAACCTGGTGGGCGTCGCCGCCCCCGAGGCCTCGGCCGGGACGGACCGGGAGCGGCTCGTGCGGGGCGGCCGGCGGCCCGGCTCGGCGCTGACCTGGGTACCGGTCGAACTGCCCGCGGGGCCCGGGCGGGTGTGGGTCTCCGCCGGCGGGTCGCTCGCGCCGCTGGCGGTGGACACGGGCCGCGCGGGCGGGAGGGCCGCGCCGGCCGGGCTGAGCGGCGCCGACGGGCCGGAGTGCGCGAGCGCCGCCGCCGGTGCGGTGCTGGGCGGCAGCGCGGAGCCGCCGGCCGGGTGCCCGGCCGACGCGCTGGCGGAGGCGGACGCGGCCGCGCTGCGGGAGACCGTGGGCTTCCTCGCCGGGCGCGGGACGCGTGCGCTGGCCCTGGTGGAGGACGACTCGCCGCGCGGGCGGGCCGCGGCCGCACAGGTGCGCGGCGCTGCGGCCCGCGCGGGGATCGCGGTGGGCAGGCCGGACTCGACCCGCCGGCCCCTGGTGGTGACCTCCGGCTGGGCCGGCGCGGACACCGCCGTACGCGACGTCGAGGCGGGGCGCGCCGTCGCCGAGGGCACCTACCTGGCGCCCTGGCTGCTGAGCGCACCGCTGCTCTCGCCGAGCGCGGGCCAGCTCATCCCGTTGCGGTACGCGCCGAACGGCCCGGCCGCCGTGGAGTACGCGGCGGCGCTCGGCGCCCGGCTGCCGGGCGAGGTCCCGACCGCCGCCGGGTACGAGGCGTGGCGCGCGGCCCGCGGCTCTGCCGGGCCGGCGCCCGCGAAGCTCTACGCCGCCGCGGTGCTCTACGTACCCGGCAGCGGGGGTCCGGCCGCGGGCGGCGGACACCACCACACCGAGTCCGCGAGCTGGCTGCCCAGCGGAATGATCGTCCCCGTCGCGGGCCTCGGCACCACCCCTTGAGGAGGAGCAGGACCATGACGGAAACAGTCGCCGCGCCACCGGTCCGGACCGCCGGATCCGCGCGCCCCGCCGCCGCGAAGCGCCCCGAGGGGCAGTGGGCGCTGGGCGGGCGCGCACCGCTCAACGCCAACGAGGAGTTCAAGGCGGTCGAGGACCCGCTGCTGGTGCGCGAGCGCATCGAGCGGATCTACTCCACGTCCGGCTTCGCCTCGATCGACCCCGACGACCTGCGCGGCCGGATGCGCTGGTGGGGCCTGTACACCCAGCGCAGGCCCGGGATCGACGGCGGCAGGACCGGCTCGCTCGCGCCGGAGGAGCTGGAGGACGAGCACTTCATGATGCGGGTGCGCAGCGACGGCGGCACCCTGGACGCCGCCCAGCTGCGGGCGGTCGCCGACGTCTCGATGCGCTTCGCCCGCAACACCGCCGACGTCACCGACCGGCAGAACATCCAGCTGCACTGGGTGCGGATCGAGGACGTCCCGGCGATCTGGCGGCGGCTGGAGGAGGTCGGGCTGTCGACCACCGAGGCGTGCGGGGACTGCCCGCGCGTCATCGTGGGCAGCCCGGTGGCGGGGGTGAGTACCGACGAGGTGCTCGACGCGACCCCGGCCGTACGCGAGATCGCCGCCCGCTACGTCGGCGACCCCTCCCTCTCCAACCTGCCGCGCAAGTACAAGTCGGCGGTGTCCTGGCTGCCGGACGTCCCGTACGAGATCAACGACTTGGCCTTCCTGGGCGCGGTCCATCCGGAGCACGGTCCGGGCTTCGGCATGTGGGTGGGCGGCGGCCTCTCGACGGTGCCGATCCTGGCGCGGCACGTCGGCGTCTGGGTCCCCCTCGCCGACGTCCCGGACGTGTGGGTGGCGGTGGCCCGCCTCTTCCGCGACTACGGCTACCGGCGGCTGCGGGGCCGCGCCCGCCTGAAGTTCCTGGTCGCCGACTGGGGGGTGGAGAGGTTCCGCCGGGTGCTGGAGGAGGAGTACCTGGGCCGCCCCCTCCTCGACGGCCCGGCCCCTTCCCTCCCCCTGGCGCCGATCGACCACATCGGCGTACACCGGCAGCGCGACGGCCTGTGGTACGTGGGCGCGGCGCCGGTGGCGGGACGCCTCTCCGGCACCAGGCTCGCGGCCCTGGCCGACCTCGCCGAAGCGCACGGCAGCGGCCGGGTACGCCTGACCCCGTACCAGAAGCTCCTGGTGCTGGACGTGTCGGACCCGGAGCCGCTCGTCACGGACCTCGCCGGGATCGGCCTCCAGGCCCGCCCGTCCCCCTGGCGTCGGAACACGATGGCGTGCACGGGGATCGAGTACTGCAAGCTGGCGATCGTCGAGACGAAGGAACGCGCGGCGACCCTCGTAGCGGAGTTGGAAAAGCGCCTGTCGGGCGAGGAGGCAGCCCTCACCATCAACGTGAACGGCTGCTCGAACTCCTGCGCCCGCACGCAGGTCGCGGACATCGGCCTCAAGGGCCAGCTGGTCCCGGACGAGACCGGCCGCCAGGTCGAGGGCTTCCAGATCCACCTGGGCGGCACCCTGTCCCTCTCGGCGGACCAGGAAGGCACCTTCGGCAAAAAACTCCGCGGCCTCAGGACCACGGCGGCGGACCTCCCCGACTACGTCGAACGCCTGACCCGCACCTACCTCGCGCACCGCACGGACCCGTCGGAGTCCTTCACGGCGTGGGTCACCCGATGCGACGAGTCGGCCCTCCAGTAGGGAACCGGCGTCCCGGGGGAATCCAGCCAGGGCGTATGGCGCCCACCGCCGGTGACGCCCATCCCGTACCTCGCGACTCCGGGCCGACCGGCGGCAATCCACCAGGCGTGGGCCCGGCCACGGCCCACGGCGACAGCGTGCTCGTGCCGGACCGGGCCACCTGTCCGGCCCCCACGACCTCGTCAAGGTCTCCCGCCACCCGCTGGGTGGAGATGAGCATGTACGACCCGTGCGCGGCGAACCGGCCCACGGCGCCACCGTCCGCGCCCTTGTCGAGGCCGAGAGTGCCGTAGGAAAGCCATGCGCCGTCCCACGGGGTGACGATGCGCCCGCCCGTCCCGGTCTGCTCCAGCCATGCGGGAGGGACCGGTGGCGGTGGCGGAACGGGCCGGCCGGGTTGACTGCCGTCGTCTCCGATCGGACTGCGGTGCTCGCCCATGAACTCTCCCTTCATCGGTGATCAGGCGGGCTGGACGTTGCCGACGGCGGTGGTGAACTCCCGCCCGGACACGCCCCGGATGTACGCGAGCTCCATCCAGCGCTCGATGCCGGTGTCGGAGACGTTCTCGTTGACGACGGCCATCAGCTCGCCCTCGACACCGGACGCGATGTCGCGGACGCGCTTGCGCAGCAGCCGGTGCGGCACGTACTCGTACTGCTCACTCATCCGACACCGTTCCGAAGGCGCTGCTGAAGCGTTCCCAGCCGGCCAGCGCACGGTCCAGGAGGTCAGGGCTGGGGTGGGAAACTGCCGCGATCCCCAGGCCCCTCTCGTCGGGGGTGTCGAGGCTCAGCACGCTGCGAGGGTGGTATCGGTCCACCAGACCGGGGGGCTCCGGGCCCAGAGCACGACGGGTACGGTTCACCAGTCGACCTGCTTCCTTCAGGTTGGCCGTGCCCCGGGACCGTTGGCGCGGTCGCCGGGGTCTTTCGGGCAGTTGCCCTCCGTCAAGGAAAGCGTGCTGACCGGCCCCCTGGAGGGGCCTCCCTACGGGCCATCCGGGGGGCCAGAATGGGGGCCAGACGGGAGGCACCATGGCGGCGGAAAGCATTGGCCAACTGCTCAAGCGGCTTCGCAACGAGCACGGTTGGACACAGCAACAGGTAGCCGACGAGTACTGCCGGGTGTCCGGCACCGTCACGAAGGACGCCCGCGAGGTCGGGCGCTGGGAGCGTGACAAGCGCCTCCCGACCCCGGAGACGCGCCGCCATCTCTCGAAGGTCTTCGGCGTGCCGGCGACGGACCTGGACCGGGCTGCGGCGGCGGCCCGCCGGGCCCGACAGCATCAGGCGTCTTCCCCCGTGGGCCAGCCGGTCATGGCAGAGGCCGCCGGAATGGACCGCCGGACCTTCGTAGGCAGCGTGACGGCCGCTGCGCTCACCACCGCAATGCCCGTCCCGCGACATGTCGATCCGGCGCTGATCCCGTACTTCGAGCAACAACTCGACGGGCATTACCGCGCGGACATGCTGCTCGGACCCCGCGCCCTCATCGGGACCATCAGCGCCCAGTGCGACCTCATCAGCCAACTGGTCAACGCGGCGGAAGGGCCCACGCGGCAGCGAATGGCTCGAGTCGGGGTGCACTACGCCGCCTTCGCCGCGTGGCTCTATCTGGATGCCGGCGATCCGGTCACAGCCCTGCGTTGCCACGACGTCGCCCAGGAGCTCGCTCACCGGTCACGAGACCGGGAAGCCGTCGCATGCGCGCTGGTGGACCGCGCCATGGCACGCACCGACCAGGGCATGGGAACGGCCGTGGTGGACCTCTGTGAGGGGGCGCTCATGGACGCTTCACTCCTCTCGCCGGAAGTCCAGGTCTTCGCGCTGCAACAACAGGCTCACGGCGCCTCGCTCCTCGGTGACCGGCAGCAGGTGGACGAGTTGCTCGACCGCGCAGGACGACTGCTCGACGCGGTCGATGTCGAGGCGTGGGGTACGGCTTGTCTGCGGACACCGCACTACGTCGAAGTGCAGCGTGCCACCTGCTACGGACGCCTCGGCCTGGCTCACGAAGCCGACTGGTTGTGGGAACAGATCATTCCCACGGCTCCACCCGCGTCACGTCGGGATATCGGCGTGTGGACGGGACGGCAAGCGGTCGCCGCCGCTGCTCTGCGTCAGCCGGAGCGGGCGGTGGAGCTTGCGCGGCACGCTGCCGGGATCGTTGTGGAGACCGGTTCGGAACGGGCCCGGCGCGAGCTGGTCGCCGTGGGAGCGGGAATGGCTCCATGGCAAGCTGAGCCGTTCGGCCAGGCCTTGGCAGAGGTGCTGGCACCCATCGGCAAGGGGTTTGACCATGGCTGAAGCTCTGTCAACGGAGCAGATCGAGGAGCGCATCAAGGACCTGAACGGCTGGTCCACGGACGGCCGGAGGATCACGCGCTCGTACTCGGTCCCGCACATCCAGGGCGCGGCGTTCATCGTCCACATCGCGGCCATCCAGAACGACCTCGGACACCACTCAGACGCAACCCTCGGCTACAAGACGGTGCAGGTCTCGATCAGTTCGAGCGACCTCGGCGGGTACGTCGCCGAACACGACATCGAGCTGGCCCGCCGCATCGAGGCAGCGGCACTGGCGCACGGCGCGATCTGAACGAGCGGGAGGGGACATCGCATGACGACCCGACTGCGTCGGTTCACCGACGTGGAGCAGGCCCGCGGCCCGCTGATCGAGGCGTACGCCGAGGTACGCGCACCGCTGCTGCACTTGCCGAACTACGCCGTGCCCACCCTCGCCGAGCGTCTGGAGCGCTACGGCCGTACGCCCGGCTTCGCGGCCGTGCTCGCCTTCGACGCCGAGGACCGGGCGGTCGGGTACGCGTACGGCAACACCGTGGAGGCCGGGGACCTCTGGTGGAAGCGGATCGGCGACCTGGACGCGGAGTACACCCGTACGCGCACCCTGGCGCTCAGGGAAATCGGCGTGACGGTTCCCCACCGGGGGACGGGCCTGGCCCGGCGCATCCATGACGCGCTGCTGGCCGGCCGCGCGGACCGGTACGCATCGCTCATGGTCAACCCGGCCGCCGGAGACGGAAAGGTCCAGCGGGTCTACGAGTCGTGGGGCTACGAGGCGATCGGCCCCGTCCAGCCCGCCCCGGACTCCCCCGTGCTCACGGCAATGGTCCGGGGTCTGTAGTGGAGAACACCATCCGGCGTCAGAAGGAGCGTGGCGACCTGGATGAGCTGATCGCCGACTTCGAGGAAGCCAACGGCCCCGCCGATCCCGAAGCGGTGGCCGCCAAGCGGGCCAAGCTCACCGACGGCACCGGCAAGGCATGACTCCAGCCCTGGGCCGGGGCCATGGACGAAAAGTGCCCGGATGCCCGGCAGAGCGGCCCCCGGCCCCTCGCCTCATCGCTGAGAAACCCGTCCCTCCCCCTCTGGACCGTGACCGTTCTTTCGGGGGCTTCCCGGCAGTCTTTCGGCTTTCCGGGGCGGGACGGCATGTCAAGGGGCGCCGAAGGCGATCACGCAGTGACGCGACGAAGGAGCGCCCTTGACGGGCCGGCCCGAACCGGAATGACGATGGGACTGCCGGGAAACCCCCGAACCGGCTGCGAGACCGCCGCAGGGGGTCCCGCTCACCACCCCACCGGCCCGCACCCGGGGAGGCGGGTGGGCAGACACCGCCCGGCCCCACCCCGTAGCCGTCAGCCAGTCGCCCGTTCCTCCGCCAGGGCCTCCAGAACAACCTGCACGCTCCGGTCCACGTCCTCCGTCGTCGTGCGCCAGTTGACCACCGAGATGCGCATCGCCGCCCGGCCCTCCCATACCGTGCCGCCGAACCAGCAGGTGCCGCTGCGCTGGATGCGGGCGATGACCCGGCGGGTCGTCTCGTCGTCGTCGCCGAAGCGGACCAGGAGCTGGTTCAGGACGACGTCGTTGAGGAGTTCGACCCCCGGCACCCCGGTCAGGCGGTCCGCGAAGCGGCGTACGTGGGCGCAGCAGCGTTCGACCAGGTCGGCGACGCCCGAGCGGCCCAGGGTACGCAGGGCGGCCCAGACCGGGAGGCTGCGGGCGCGGCGGGAGAAGTCCGGGACCCATTCGATGGCGTCGCGTTCGCCGTCGGTGCCGGGCGGGAGGTAGCCGGCGCGTTCGTTGAGCATCGCGGCGCGGTGGGCCTCGGGGTGGGCGATGACGACGATGCCGCAGTCGTAGGGGACGTTGAGCCACTTGTGGGCGTCCAGTGCCCAGGAGTCGGCGCGCTCCACGCCCTCCACGAGGGGGCGGAGCTTCGGGCTGGCCGCGGCCCACAGGCCGAAGGCTCCGTCGACGTGGACCCAGGCGCCGTGGCGGTGCGCGATGTCGCAGATCTCCCCCACGGGGTCGACGGCGCCGGAGTTGACGTCGCCGATCTGCGCGCAGACGATGACCGGCCCGTCGATCCCCGCGAGGGTGGTCTCCAGTTCCGCCGGAACCATGCGGCCCTTCTCGTCCACCGGCACGTTGCGGATGCGCGCGGTGCCGAAGCCGAGGTAGCGGGCGGCCAGGTCGATGGTCATGTGGTGCTGGGCCCCCGCCACGATGGCCACGTCGGGCGCGCCGCCCAGGCCTTCGCGTTCGACGTCCCAGCCGGCCTCGGCGAGGAGTTTGTGCCGGGCGGCCGCCAGGGAGGTCAGGTGGGCCATGGTGCAGCCGGTGGGGAAGCCCACGGAGGCGTGGGCGGGCAGGCCCAGCAGCTCCAGGACCCACTGCGCGGCGACGTCCTCGGCCACGGCGATGGCCGGGGAGAGGTTGTAGAGGCTGGCGGTCTGGTCGTACGCCGCCACGAGCCAGTCGGTGGCGATGGCGACGGGCAGGGTGCCGCCGGTGACGTAGCCGAAGTAGCGGGGGCCGTTGGCCGTGGGGATGCCGCCTTCGGCCACCGCGCGGCCGAGTACTTCGATGGTCTCCGTCGGATCGGCCGGTCCGGAGGGCAGCGGGCCACCGAACATTTTCAGCAATTGTTCGGAGCCGGCAGTGGCACCCACCGGCCGATCGGCGAGACCCGCCAGATATTCGGTGGCCTGCTGATAGGCCAATGCGAGAGGCGCACTGTCTGCTGTGGTCATACGGCAAAGCTAGGCGGCTGGTACTGACGTGCGACTGACTCAAATGGACTGAAGGAACAGAAACTTGGACGGCGGAGGCCGTTGGACTGTATTACTTTCTCCTGTGCCCCGGACCGATCCGGCCGGGCCACCCGTGCCGAGCCATGAGACATGAGGAGTCCCGATGTCCGACGAGCAGACACGCAAAGTCATCGAACAGTTCAACCAGGCTTTCCAGCTCCACGACCCCGGCCTGCTGAAGGACATCCTCGCCGAGAACTGCCGGCTGGAGAACTCCGGCCCCGCCCCCGACGGCACGAAGCACGTCGGGTATGCCGAATGCCTCCAGTTCTGGACCGCGATCGCGGGCAACGACAACATGACCTTCGAGGTGGAGGACGTCTGGACGGCCGGGGAGCGCGCCGTATGCCGCTGGACCCTGCGCTGGGGCGGCGGTGCGCGGGACTTCGTGCGCGGGGTGAACGTGCACCGCCTGGAGAACGGCCTGCTCGCCGAGAGCTTCGGCTACGTCAAGGGATAGAACGGCGGGAAAGGAAGGGGCGCGGGCCGGAATTCCGGACCGCGCCCCTTCCTCCTGTACGGCGCGTGCTGTACGGCGGGTGCTGTGCGGCGGGCGTCAGTCCGCCAGCTGCGACACGATCATCACGCAGTCCTCCAGGGCCCTGGTGGCGTGCCCCTTGCCCTGGGTGTCCTCGACCAGCTGGGTGTTGCCGGGGACGAAGGTGCGCCAGGTGCCGTCGCTGACCCCGCACTCCATCCGTCCGCTGACCAGCGTCATGATCTGGCGGCGCGGCGCCGGGTGGAAGTCGCCGAACCAGCCGGCCGGGATGTAGAGGTAGACGGCCTGCTTGGCCGGCACGCCCTCGGAGACGAAGAGCGACGGCGCGGGCGGGGCGAAATTGACGGCCGTCACCTCCAGCGTCTCGTCGATGAAATGCGATTCGCCGTTCTCGTCGTTGTAGAGACGCGATACGGAAATTTTGGCGGTCTCGGCGCTCACGGGAACTCCCCTGTACCTGGTGAAGTGAAGAAGTCCGATCGCCCTTCACTATCCCAGTCGGCACTGATGGGCCCCTGACCGGGCGGCGGAATTCACGTCTCAGAAATTCATCAGCCGCGTGTCAGCCGCACCGTGCCAAGCTGAGGGCAGAGAAAGGCCGTTGGAGAGGTACCCAAAGCGGCCGAATGGGGTCCGGCTCCGCGCCGGACGGGCTCTGCCCACGCAGGTTCGAATCCTGCCCTCTCCGCAGGTGCTCATCCCAGGCACGCGCATCCCGATCCGACGACCAGGGATGCGCGTGCTTTGGCATGAGGGGCCCCGTGCACGCGAGCACGGCAGGGCCCCTTCGGCGCCCCTCTCGTCCCCGGCTTCGCGGAGCGAGCGCAGCACGCCCGTCCGCCCGCGCGTCCGCGTGACGGAGACGTATGTCCTTCCTCTTCCCCGACCCGGCGCGACCCCGACCACGGCGTCGTCTTCCCGAGGGACCCCGAGAGACATGGAGACGCAGTTGCCCACCAGCGACCACCCCAACGTTCCCACGATCCGCAGGACCGACGCCGCCGCGCTCGTGGACGAGGTCTCGTCCTGGCTGACCGTCGACGCCGACGAGATCGACGCCAAGTTCCTGGGCGAGCGCGCCCGCGTCGTCGAGGCCGTCACCGAGATGAACGCCGCCGCCGTCGCCGGCCCCGGCCGCGACGACGCCCACTACCACCAGCAGCTCCTGCTGTCGCGCATCTACCAGACGGTGATGCAGATACCCGACCGGCCGAGCGCCGAGGGGTCGGTGCTGCTGCACGAGGTGACCCGGCTGCTGGAGAACGCCACCCTCCAGGCCGAGGACGCCCACCTGGAGCCCGGGCTGCTGGAGTCGGCGCCGACCGAGCCCAGGCAGTTCCTGTCCTGGCTCAAGGGGCTCGTCCGCAAGCACCGGGCGTTCAAGCACCCGTACTACACGGACTTCATCAACCGCGAGGCGCAGAGCGAGGACCTGCGCACGTACGTCATCCAGGAGTCGCTGATCGACGGCCGCTTCGACGACTTCCTCGCGATGATGCAGATCGGCACGGCCGGCGCCAGCAAGATGGAGATCGCCGCCAACTACTGGGACGAGATGGGCAACGGCGAGCCGGAGGCCGTGCACACCCACCTCTTCAACAAGATCTACGAGGTCTTCGACGTGCGCCCCGAGGACCTCGAGGCCGCGATGACCACCACCGACCTGCACTCGGGGAACCTCGCGGTGCTGCTGTGCCGCTACCGGCACCTGTACCCGGAGGCGGTCGGCTTCCTGGGGATGACCGAGTGGCTGGCGCCCGACCGGTTCCGCAACGTCGTCCGGGCCTGGGAGCGGCTGGGTCTGCCCGAGGTCGGGATCACCTACCACCGGCTGCACATCACCATCGACTCCCAGCACGCGGCGGGGTGGTTCCACAACGTGGTCATCCCGAGCGCCGACACGGCGTACATGCGCCGGGGCATCGCCCGCGGCGCGCTGTGGCGCGCCAACTCCTCCGCCCGTCACCTCGACGAGCGCCTGGAGCTGGCACGGCCGGCGTCCGCGCGCACGCCCGTCGCCGCGGGCTGAGCCGTGTCCCTGCGGGAGCACGGCTTCGCGCTCGTCGGGCTGGGCCCCGTCCCCGGGGCGGTCGCCGTCGCCTTCCGCGAGCCTCCGTACCGCGTCGTGCGGCTGCGGATGTCGTGGACGGCGGACGACGACTGGCTCTTCCTGCCGGTCCCCTCGTACGAGGCTCCGTACGACGTGCCGTACGAGGGGACCGAACGGCGCCTGGAGGCGGGGCTCGCGGCGCTGCTGCGGCGCACCCTGGGCGGGCCGTGGCTGGACGTGCACACCGACTGGCTGATCGAGCTGCACCTGCTGCGCACCGTCGCCCCGGCCGGGGCGGCGGTCCCGGTCCGGCTGCCCGGGCCGGTCCCGGGCGCCGGCGGGTTCGCTCTCGTGGCGGTGGTCGGGCGGACCGGGGCCGGGACGGCCCGGTCCCGGCTGTACGGGCCCGGCGGGGCCGCGCCCCTGCTGGATGCGGCCCCGGCGCCGGGGCAGGGGCTGTTGTGGGACCGGCGGGCGGTCGGTCGCGAACGCCACGAACTGCGGGCGGGCCCCGGCGGGCCGGTGGTCCAGGACGTCCTGGTCGCCCACGCGTCCCGTCCGGCCGGCCCCGAACCGGCCCTGCGCCGGCGCCCGATGCTGGTCCGCGGCCCGGCGGGCACCCTGCTGCACACCCGCCCGGCCCTGCGCTGAGCGGCCCCGGGCGGCGGGGCCGGGGCACACGAAGGGGGGCGGTGAGGTGGAATCCTCACCGCCCCCCTTCGCACGCCCCGCGCCGGGCTACTCCCCGGCCTCCCGCAGCAGTTCGTCCAGGCGGGTGAGGGCGGCCTCGCACAGGCGGGCGGCCTCCGGGTCGTCGGGGGCGGCCGCGCAGGCCTGGAAGCGGTCCACGAGCAGCAGTCCCTGGGTCTGGATCTCCTCGGACATCACGTACGACCTCCCTCTCAGACCGCGTTGCAGGCGCGGAAGACGTGGACCAGCGCGGGCAGGCTCGCGCCGTGCTGGAAGGCGATGTACTCCGGCAGGACCGCGGAGGGCGCCCACTTCTGCTTGTACTCGAGCTGCGTGCGCGCCGGGTAGATGTGCGCGCCGTGTTCCCACAGGTGCTCCATGAACCAGTGGAAGCCCCGGCTGTGGCCCGGGAACTGCGGCGCCGTCAGCGAGGTGAAGGGGGTGAAGCCGAAGTGCAGCCAGCGGGTGCCCTCGGCCGTGAACACGTCGATGGCGGCCTTGTTGAGGGCCTCCATCACTCCCGGCGGGGCGTCGGGCCGCCGGCGGCTCAGGTCGTGCATCCAGCCCGGCTGCGGGCCGTAGACGGGGGCGTAGGAGACGTAGCCGATCAGCTGTCCGTCGCGGACGGCGGCGAACAGGCGGCGCAGGTGCTGGTAGCGGCCGCCGGTCTGGCCGACGAGGAACTCCAGCGGCTTGGCGCCTTCGCCCTTGGTGGAGAGCCAGGCGGTGTCGAGTTCCGCGATCCGGTCGGCGTAGGCGTCGTACTCGACCTCCGCGATGTCCAGGCCGCTGCGCAGGGCGCGGGAGATCTTGTTGCGCAGCTGCATGAACCGGGTGCCGGCCAGGGTGAACGCCTCCAGGTCGACGGCGTACGAGGCGCCCATCTGGTTGACGGTGAAGCCCTGGTCGACGTAGACGTCGGCGTCGGCGCCCTGGAGCTGTACGGACACGACCTCGCGGCCCTGTTCGGCGGCGAAGGCGGTGAAGCCCGCCAGCAGCCGGGCCCGGGGGCCGCCCGGACCCGCGGGGGCGAAGGGGGCGAACGGGCCGCCGAACTGGACCAGGTAGCGGCCGACGGGGCGGTAGACGATCACCCCGGGCACGTCCGGGAGCCGGAAATGGCTGTTCCCGTCACTGAAGGCAAAATAGGCGCTCGGATTTCCCGCGTCCGCGTACTGCCGGATGGCGTCGAGCGCGACATCCGTCTCCAGAACCGTTTCCGTCATTTCAGATCCATTCTCGCGCCGGCAGATTCTTCACTTATGGCATGCGGAGCCCTCCCCCACAACCCCCGCCGGGTCTTCCGGTCAGCCGTCCGTCAGCGGAGGGTCAGTTGAAAACGCTGGTCAGAAGAGCGTCAGGCCTCAGTCAGATAGCGGGTGAAAGACTTCTCACCTCATATTGACTTCCGGATCACGGGGAATCCCCGCCGGTGCGGAAGAGAATTCCGAGACAGCCCGAGGAGAACACGGCGATGCGTTCCCTGACGACAGCGCGCGGGATCTGCGAGCAATTCCACGCAGGCCTTCTCGACGCACTCGAAGAGCTGCCGCTCATGGCCCGGGAGGGTGCGGACAGCCCCGTGCTGGAGCTGTACCGCGAGCACGGCGGTCCCGGGCTGCTCGTGCCGGCCGCGTACGGCGGCGCGGCCGCCTCCGCGCTCCAGGCGGTGCGGGTGCAGCGGGCGATCGCCGCGGCCTCGCCCTCGCTGGGCGTGGCCACGGTGATGCACCACTTCACGGTGGCGATGCTCTTCCGCCTGGCGGAGGTCGCGGACCGGCTCACCCCGGCCCAGCTGAAGCTGATGTCGGCGGTGGCCTCCGACGGGCTGCTGCTGGCGTCGGGCTGGGCGGAGGGGCGTACCGACCAGAACATCCTGGCGCCGGCGGTCGTGGCCGACCGGGTGCCGGACGGCGGCGGCTACCTGGTCAACGGCTCGAAGAAGCCGTGCAGCCTGTCGCGTTCGATGGACGTGCTGACGGCCAGTGTGATGGTGGCGCACGACGACGGGCGCTCCTCGCTGGCGCTGATGCTGATCCCCGCCTCCTCCCCCGGCATCGAGACCCGGCCGTTCTGGGCCACGCCCGTGCTGGCCGCCTCGCAGAGCGACGAGGTCCGGCTGACCGACGTGGAGGTGCCGGAGGACCTCGTCATCCACAGCACCCCCGAGGACGCCGAACGGCTCGACGACCTCCAGACGGCCGGCTTCACCTGGTTCGAGCTGCTCGCCACCTCCTCGTACGTGGGCGCCGCGTCCGCGCTGGTCGCGCAGGTGCTCGACGGCGGCCGCGGCAGCGCGCCGGAGCGCGCGCAGCTGGCGGTGCGCCTGGAGGCGGCGGTGTCGCTGGTGGAGGGAGCGGCCCGGTCCCTGGAGGACGGGACCGAGGGCGACGAGGCGGTCGCGGCGGTGCTCACCGCCCGCTACGCGACGCAGGACCTGCTGGCGCGGACCGTCGACCAGGCCGTCGAGATGCTCGGCGGGATGGCCTTCATCCGCTCCGGGGACGTGGCGTACCTGTCGTCCGCGGTGCGCGCCCTGGCCTTCCACCCGCCGTCGCGCGCGAGCGTCGCCGCGGAGCTGGCCGGCTACTTCGCGGGAGGACCGCTGCGCCTGTCCTGACCGTTCGGCCCGCCCGCAGCACACCGCAGCCCGCCCGTCGGAAGGACGGCCCCCATGGACATCAAGAACCCGGTGGAGTCACCGGTCACCTTCAGCCTGCACCGCCTGGAGTACCTGGTCGCGTTCGCCGTGACGATCGGGTTCATCCTGTGGCACTTCACGGACATCAACTGGTTCGCGGCGATCGGCCTGTTCCTCTACATCGACCTGATCGGCTACATCCCGGGCGCCGTCGCCTACCGGCGCAGCGCCGACGGCCGGATCCCCAAGGCCTACTACGTCCTCTACAACACGATGCACAGCCTGCTGTCGGTCGCCGCCGTCGGCCTGCTGTGGATGTGGCTGATCGGGCCGGAGTGGGCGCTGCTGGCGCTGCCGTTCCACGTCTTCGGCGACCGGGGCGTCTTCGGGAACTTCCTGAAGCCGTTCGGGCTGCCCTTCGAGCCGGAGGACACGCCGCTGGTGCACCAGGTGACGGCGATGCTCAAGCGCCGCTCGGCCACCGCCGGGCGGGTCCCGCTGCCGTACGAGGAGCACCCCGCGACCGTCGCCGCCACCGCCCCGGCCGTCGGGGTGACCCGGTGAGCCGCTACCCGGCCTGGCTCACCGACCGCTCCCCCGCCGCACCCGCCGAGGGGTACGAGGACCCGGAGGCGGCCCGGCTGGCGCTGCGCCGGCTGGCGTCGAGCGTGACGGTGCTGACGGTGAGCCGCGACGGCGTCCGGCACGGCACGACCGCCAGCGCCGTGGTCACCCTGTCCCGGGACCCGCTGGTCCTCGGCGCGTGCCTGCGGCCGACCTCGACCTTCGCGGCGATGGTCCGCCGGGCGGGCCGCTTCTCGGTGAACGTGCTCGGCTCGGCGCAGCAGGACGTGGCCCGCCGCTTCGCGAACCCCTCGCGGCCGCTCGGCGACGCCCAGTTCGAGGGCTTCGACTGGACCACCGACCCGCTCACCGGCGCCCCGCTGATCGGCGGGAGCCTGGCCCACATGGCGTGCCGGGTGCTGGGCTGGCACCAGGTCGGCGACCACGACATGCTCCTCGCCGAGGTCACGGGCGGCCGTCACGCCGTCGACTCGCCGATGCTGAGCTTCGCCGGCCGCATGCACAGCGCCTGCGTCACCCCCGCCGCGTCCGTCCCCGTTCCCGCTTCCCCCAGTGAGGTCGCATCATGAGCACCGCTTCGCAGGTCCCCGTCGAGGCCGACTGGGACCGCGCGCCCAACCTGCTCGACGGGGCGCAGGAGATGACCCTGACCGCCGAGGAGTGCGATCTCGGGTACTGGCTGTCGGCCGTCGCGCAGGGGACGCTGCGCGGGCGGGCCGGGGCCGGGCACGCCGCCGAGACGCCGGCGCACATGAAGGAGGACGGGCCGCTGCGGCAGGCGCTCGTGCTGGAGCTGGGCAACCGGTCGCTGGCCGAGTCCCGGGCGGTGGAGGTGCTGTCCCACTACGTGATCGGCGCGCCCGGGGTGGTGGAGCAGGAGTTCTTCACCACGCAGGTGGTCGACGAGGCCCGGCACGCGATGATCTTCCGCAAGCACCTGGTGGACCTCGGGGTGCCCGCGGCGGGGCTGCTGGGCTTCATCAGGGAGCAGGGCGCCGACTACACGCGGCGGGTGCTGAACCCGATCGCCGAGTTCGCCACGTCCGTGGTGCGCGACGAGGGCGACTTCATCGGCGCCGTGGCGGTGTTCACCATCGTCATCGAGGGGGTGCTGGCGCCCGCCGCCGAGCTCAGCGAGCGCAAGTGGACCCTGCTGGACCCGGCCGCCGCGGAGATCGCGCGCGGGGCGTCCATCGACGAGATCCGCCACCTGACGGTGGGCAGCTCGATCGTCCGCGAACACCTGGCCCGCACTCCCTCGTACCGGCCGCGGCTGATCGAGCTGATCCGGCGGGGCCGGCGGCTGTGGGACGAACTGCCCTCGGAGGAGTTCGTGCTGGAGCGCGAGGAGCTGTTCCAGGAGGGCATGTTCGCGCACGCGGAGCTGCTGGAGGGATACGAGGTGTTCCCCGGCTGCAGGCTGCTGGAGACCACCCCCAAGCAGCGCTACGACCTCGCCGAGCAGTGGACCGACGACATGGCCGAGGTGCGGCTGCCGTACATGGGCGTCCCGGAGGCCGTCGACATCATCCGCAACCACCCGAGGTGATCCGGTGACCTCCACGATCCCCGTCGGCACGACGACGGGGGAAGCCGCCGCCGGGCCGGGGCTGCGGCGCACGCTGACGACGCCCCGGATCGTCTTCCTGGTCGTCGCCGCGGCCGCGCCGATGTCCGGGGTGGTGGGCTCGGTGCCCCTCGCCTACGCCATCGGCAACGGCGCGGGCGTCCCCGCCACCTTCGCCCTGGCCGGCCTGATACTGCTGTGCTTCTCCGTCGGGTACGCGGCGATGAGCCGGCACGTGGTGGGCGCGGGCGGCTTCTACACGTACATCGGGCAGGGCCTGGGGCGGCCGCTCGCCGTCGCGGGCGGGCTGACGGCGGTCGTCGCCTACACGGCGGCGGTCGCGGGCGTGGCCGGGGCCTTCGGGTACTTCGCCGAACTGGTCTCGGCCGCCCACGGCCTGCCGGTGCCGTGGCCGGTGTGGACGGGCGGGGCGCTGGCCCTGACGGCGGTGATGGGCTACCGGCGGATCGACCTGAGCGCGCGGCTGCTGGCGGTGCTGATGGTCGCCGAGGTGGCGGTGCTGGGTCTGCTGGCGCTGGCCATCGGGGTGCGGCACGGCGCGGACACCCTGCCGGCCGCCGCGTTCCGGCCGGACACCGTCCTCGCGCCGGGGCTCGGGGTGGCGCTGATGTTCGCGCTGATCTCGTACGTGGGCTTCGAGGCGGCCGCGCTGTACGGGGAGGAGAGCCGGGACCCGCGCCGCAGCGTGCCCGTCGCCACGTACGCGTCGGTCGTGCTCATCACCGTCTTCTTCGCGGTGATCAGCTGGGCGGCGGTCGGGGCGGTCGGCGCGGACCGGGTCGCGGACACCGCGGGCAGGGAGCTGGGCGACCTGTTCTTCCGGCTGTCGGACGACTACCTCGGCACCTTCGCGACGGGCGTGATGCAGGTGCTGCTGTGCACCAGCCTGTTCGGGGCGCTGCTCGGGCTGCACACCGCCGCGAACCGGTACCTGTTCGTCCTGGGCCGGGAGCAGGTGCTGCCGGGCCCGCTGGCGCGGGTGCACCCCCGGCACGGCTCCCCGCACCGGGCGAGCACGGTGCTGTCGGTGGCCACGGCCACCGTGTGCGCCGCCTTCGCGCTCGCCGGGGCGCATCCGTACACCAACCTGGCCACCACGATGCTGGCGCTCGGCACCGTCGGGATCGTCGCCCTCCAGGCGGCGGTGGCCGTGGCCGTGCTGGTGTTCTTCCGCCGCCACCCCGAGGCGCACTGGTGGCGCACCCGGCTGGCTCCGGTACTGGCCCTGGCCGGCCTGCTGGGGGCGCTGCGGCTGCTGCTGGGCAACTTCGCGCTGGTCACCGGGACCACGTCCGTCTGGGTGAACCGGATCCCGTGGCTGATGGCGGGCGCCGCCCTCGGCGGGCTCGGCTACGCCTGGTGGCTGCGGGCCCGCTCGCCCGCCCGTTACCGGGCCGTCGCCACCGCACACGTCACCGACGAGGACTGAGGAGCCGTCATGCACGACCCCCACAGCCTGCTCCAGGAGGCGGCCGAGGCCGATCTGGCCCGCCGCGGACACGTCCTGGACCGGGCCGCCCTGCGCGACCTGACCGAACGGCGCGCCCGGCTCGTCGCCGAGCGCGACAAGCTGCGGGCGGAGCAGAACCGCTCCGCCCGGGGAGGGACCCGCCCCGACGAGGCCGCGCGGGCCCGGATGGCGGAGGCCAAGGAGCGCCTGCGGTCGGTGTCGGAGGAGCTCCGGGAGGCGGAGGAGCAGCTCGGCGCGCTGCTGTCGGCGGTGCCCAACCGGCCCGGCCCGGACGTGCCCGACGGGACCGAGCAGGACCCGCCGGTGGTGCGCCGCACCTGGGGGGAGGTGCCCGGCTTCGCGTTCACCCCGCGCGACCACGTGGACATCGGGACCCGGCTCGGGATCCTGGACCAGGTGCGCGCCGCCAGGCTGTCGGGGTCCCGGTTCGCCGTGACCCGGGGGGCCGGGGCCCGGCTGGAGCGGGCGCTGGCCGCGTTCCTGCTGGACCTGCACACCACCGAGCACGGGTACACCGAGCACGGGGTGCCGCACCTGGTGACCCGGGAGACGATGACGGGCACCGGGCAGCTGCCGAAGTTCGAGGACGACCTGTTCCTGACGACCGCCGCCGACCGGGACCTCCTGCTGATCCCGACGGCGGAGGTGCCGCTGGTCAACCTGTACCGGGGCGAGACGCTCCAGGAGGGCGGGCTGCCGCTGGCGCTGACCGCGTGCACGCCCTGCTACCGGGCGGAGGCCGGCTCGTACGGCCGGGACACGCGGGGGCTGGTGCGGCTGCACCAGTTCGAGAAGGTCGAGCTGGTGCGCATCTGCCGGCCGCAGGACTCCGCCGCGCAGCTGGAGCTGCTGACCGGGCACGCGGAGACGGCGCTCCAGCGGCTGGGCCTGGCCCACCGGGTGGTCGAACTGCGGGCCGGCGACCTGGGCTTCGCCGCCCGGCGCACCTACGACATCGAGGTGTGGCTGCCGGGCCAGGGCACCTACCGGGAGATCTCCTCCTGCTCCGACTGCGGGGACTTCCAGGGGCGCCGGGCCGGCATCAGGGTCCGCGGCCGGGACGGGCGCAAGGAGTTCGCGGCGACGCTGAACGGTTCGGCGCTGCCGGTGGGCCGTACGCTCGTCGCGGTCCTGGAGCAGTACCAGCGCGCGGACGGCTCGGTGGCCGTGCCGCCCGCGCTGGTCCCGTACACCGGTTTCTCGGCGATCGCCGCGGACGGTTCGCCGGTGGTCAGCGCGCCCTGAGCCCCGGTCCCCGGGCCGGTGCCCGGGCCCGTACGAGGTCACCGGCCCGGTCCGGGTCGGGCCAGGTCAGGACGGTGACCGGGGGCAGTTCCCGGGAGACGAAGGCGGTCATCGCCCACGGCGAGTCCTGGCGGGTGGGCTGGAGCGCGGTGTGGCCGTGCCAGGGCCGGGTGCCGTGCCCGGATATCCCGCGCAGGGTGACCGAGCCGTCCGGGCCGAAGGCGAGGTCGACCTCCCCGGCCCCGTCGGTGAGGCCGCGCCCGGTGGCCTTGACGGCGGCCTCCAGCAGGGTCCAGGCGTGGAAGAAGGTCTCGGGGCCCACGCCGTCGGGGACCTTGGGGTAGACGAAGGTGAGCACGTCCAGGCTGGTGCCGGCCGGGCGGACCAGTTCCACGTCGACGCCGATGGGTCCGGTCTCGGTGGCGCCGAGCAGGAGCAGGCCGTCGGAGCGGGACCAGCTGACGTGGGTGCCGGGCTGGTCGGGCAGGTAGGGCTTGCCGGCGGGGTCGTAGTGGATGCGCAGGTCGTGCGCGTCGAGGCCGAGGCGTTCGGCCAGCAGGCGCCGGACGGTGAGCCGGGCGCGGTAGAAGCGGTGGGCGGCACGCGCGTGGACGAACTCGGCGCCGCGCCGCAGTTCGTCCTCGGTGAGGCCCTCGGGATAGTTCGCGCTGATGTCGGTGGGGGCGACCTGGTCGAGGTCGACCAGCCATGCGTCCATGACGCTCCTTTCTCGGACACGTCCCTGCCGTGGACGGCTACAGGGTGAACACCTGCGTGCGGGAGCGCGCGGGGTCGCCCGGGCGGAGGTGGAGCCGTCCGGCCGCCGGGAACACCACGGCCGCGGCGACCGTGCGTTCGACTCGGATGTCGCCCCGGTCGGGGACGCGGACGGGGGGCCGTGCGAGCAGCGCGAAGTGGTCTTCGGCGTCCGCGTCGCCGGGGAGGGCGGCGAGCCCCTCGCGGGCGGCGGCGAGGCGGCGCAGCGAGGAGTTGCGGGCGAAGACGTTCAGCTCGTCGGCGGGGGCGAAGTCGGGGTGGAGGTAGTGGTTGGTGTGGGCGAGTTCGCCGGGGGCCGCTTCGGTGACCCGCAGTTCGCCGTCGAGGTGTTCGGCGTACAGGACCCGTTCGCGGTCGCAGAGCAGGAGGGAGCGGGAGCTGGCCAGCGGCAGGCCGGCGAGGACCTTCAGGGCCTGGGCGGTGTCGGCGGCGGTGTCCAGGAGGTGGCGGATGGCCAGGTACGGGGGGACGCCGGGACGCCAGGTGCCGCCGAGGACGAGGTTGAGTCCGACGGCGAGGCCGTCGCTGTTGACGCCGAGGTAGCCGAGGAGTCCGGCGAAGCTGAGCACGAGGGAGCGCCGGGCGGCGCCGGCGCGGGCGGTCTCCAGGACGGCGATGTGCGTGTCGAGATTGCCGCTGAGGTCGACGGTCTGGGCGAGGACGGGCGGGGCGCCGGGCCGGGTGCGGGCGTAGGCGGTGCAGTCGCCGCCGGAGCGGACCGCGGAGTAGCCCGTCAGTTCGCGGCGCAGCTGGAGCAGCCAGGCCTCGTCCCGGCTGATCCGGGCTCCGTCGGCGAGGCCCGCGACCTCCTCGGCGAGGTCGGGCAGGGCCGCCTCGACCGCCTCCCGGTGGGCGGTGATCGAGGGCAGCAGGGAGGCCGGGGTCAGGGGCCGGTCGACGAGGTGGGCCAGGCGTGCCACGCCGTCGTCGAGGAAGGCCCGCAGGGGCGCGGCCAGGGCCCGGCCGTGGGCGCGGCCGATCTCGTAGGGGGTGCCGGAGGCCCGTACGAGGGTGATGGCGGGGCCCGTCGGGTCCTCGTTCATGCCGGTACGGCCTTCCTGGGGCCGAGCGCGAGGAGGGCGCGGACGGCGGGCCATTCGGAGCGCAGGACGCTGTAGAAGACGGCGTCGCGGCGGCGGCCGCCGGGCATGTAGTTGAAGCTGCGCAGGACGCCTTCCTCGGTGGCGCCGATGTTGGCGAGGCCCCGGCGGGCGCGGGTGTTGAGGACGTCGGTCTTGAACTCGGCGCGTTCGGCGCCCAGTACCTCGAAGGCGTGTTCCAGCAGCAGGGCCTTCGACCAGTGGTTGACGCCGCGGCCGCGGAAGTCGCGGCCGAGCCAGGACCAGCCGACTTCCAGGCGCCGGTCGGCTTCGGCCATGTTGCCGAAGCTCATGCTGCCGGCGATGCGGCCGCTGTCCTTGTCGGTGATGGTCCACACGGCGCGGCGGCCGGCGGCGTGGTCGGCGAGCCCGGCGTCGAAGAAGGCCTCGAAGTCGGCGTCGGTGGCGACGGCGGCGACGAAGTAGCGCCAGATGTCGGGGTCCATGGCCACCGCCCGGACGCCCTCGCGGTCGGCCTCGGTGATCGGGGTGAGACGGACCCGGTCGTTCTCCAGGACGGCGGCGGTGTGCTCGGTCCAGCTCAGGGCGCTCATGGTTCAGGCTCCGGTGGTGGCGTGGTGGTGGCGGGCGAGGGCTTCGGTGACGTCGCGCAGGGTCTTCATGGCGGCGAGGTCGTGTTCGGTGAAGTGGGCGAGGTCGACGCCGGTCTCCTCGCAGACCTCGGTGAGGAAGAGGACCTTGTTGAGGGAGGTCAGGCCGTAGGCCGAGACCATGTCGGCGTCGGGGTCGACCTCCTCGGGCTCGACCTCGGGGATCAGGACGAGGGAGAGCTGGTCGCGGGCAGCGGCCTCGATCTCGGCGCGTGCGTCGGCGGTGTCAGGCATGGATTCCGGCCTCCTGGGTGTGCAGCGGGGCGTGGTAGGCGGCCCGGATGTCGGGGCGCTTCGGCTTGTACTGGGAGGTCAGCAGGCCGCCTTCGATGCTGAACGGCGGATCGGCGACGATGACGCGGCTGATCCGCTCGTCGGCGGTGGTGGCGGCGTTGACGGCGGCGAGGCGGGCGGCGATGGCCTGGTGGTCGGCGGGCCGGCCGGCCGGGGAGACGACGGCGACGAGCTCGGTCTGGGTGGGGCTGAACAGGACGCATTCGGCGATCGCCGGGTCGGCCCGCATGAGTTCCTCGATGGGGCGGACGATGACCTTCTTGCCGTTGTCGAGGACGATGACGTCGTCGGCGCGGCCGTGGACGAAGAGGAAGCCGTCCTCGTCGAGGTGGCCGAGGTCGCCGGTGCGGACGGTCCCGTCGGGTGAGAAGACCTTCTCGGAGTCGCCGGGGCGGGCGTAGGCGTAGTGGTTGTTGACGGGGTGGGTGCTGCGGACGCTGATGACGCCGTCCTCGCCGATCAGCACCTCCTTGCCGCGCAACGCCCGGCCGACGCTGCCCTCGCGGTGGGCGCCGGGGTGGTTCTTGGTGACGATGCAGGTCTCGTTGAGCCCGTACCCCTCGTAGAGCGGCAGGCCCGCGGTGTCGTTGAAGAACCGCAGGACGGCGGGTGAGGCGGGGGCGGAGCCGGTCCACAGGTAGCGGATCCGGTCCCCGAAGAGGGTGCGCGCGACCTGGGCGGGGGTGCGGCCGGCGGGCCGGCGCAGGCGGGCCTCGATCTGGCGGCGGGCGCTCTCGTAGAAGGCGGGGACGCCCATGACGACGGTGGGGCGGACGCGGCGCAGGGTGGCGAAGGCTGCCTCGTAGGTGGTGACGGTGACGTCGTGGCCGTGCAGCAGGGCGGAGTACACCCAGTAGCGCTGCTGGAGGAGGGAGAGGGGGAGGAAGACGAAGAGGTGGTCGTCGGGGGTGTGGTGGAAGATCTCCTGGACGGCCTTCAGGGAGCTGTCCATGCTGCCGGCGGTGGCGCCGAGGCCCTTGGGGATCCCGGTGCTGCCGGAGGTGAACTTGAGGGTGGTGACGTCCTCGGAGCGCCAGGTGACGGGCGGCAGGGGGGTGTCGGGGCCGTCGCCGGGGGCGGCGAGGTCCCACAGGCCGTCCATGGGGAGGGTGTCGGGGACGCCGTCGGCGCGCTGGTCGGTGCAGAGCAGGTGGAGGGCGTAGTCGTCGAGGAGTTCGGGGGACGGGGTGAACTTGCCGGGCTCCAGGCCGGCGGTCTGCGCGCCGAGGCGCAGGGCGGCCAGGTCGAGCAGCACCCATTCCAGGCTGTTGGCGGCGAGGATCCCGATGCGGTCGCCCGGGCCGATGCCGTGGTGCTCGCGCAGGTGGCGGGCGAGGTGGCCGGAGCGGGCGTGGAGCTCGCGGAGGGGGATGGTGCGGGTGCCTTCCAGGCGGGCCACGTGGAGGTGGCCGCCGGTCGGCTCCGCCGTGGTGATGCGGTGGATCGTGTCGGGGACGGTCGTGTGCCGGCTGCCGGCCGGTGGGGGCTGTTCGCGCAGTTCCCCGCGCCCCTGATCGGGTACCGCCGGCTGTCGGCTGCCGGTTTGCTGTGGCTGGTCGCGCAGTTCCCCGCGCCCCTGATCGGGTACCGCCGGCTGTCGGCTGCCGGTCTGCTGTGGCTGGGCGCGCAGTTCCCCGCGCCCCTGATGGCGGGTCATCGGTCGGCCGCCGGGGTGAGGGCCGTGGCCATGGCGCGGACGGTGTCCGCCTCGGTGAACTGGTCGAGGGTGAGGGTGACCCCGAACCGCTTGCGGGCCGCCGTCAGGATGCGGGCCGCGGCGATGGAGTCGCCGCCGAGGGAGGCCAGGGTGTCGAGGGCGCCGATGTCGGGGCGGCGCAGGACGGTGGACCAGATGTCGCAGAGGATCTTCTCGGCCTGGGTGGCGGGGGCGCTGCCGCCGCCCTCCCGGCCGGCGCCCTCCTCGGCGCCGAGCGCGGCGAGGCGCGTACGGTCCACCTTGCCGTTGCCGGTCAGCGGCAGCTCGTCGTGCCAGAGCACGGCCGCCGGGAGCATGTAGTCCGGCAGGTCGGCGCGCAGGGCCCGGCGCAGTTCGGTCAGGTGGGGGCGGTGGCTGCCGGAGGGGACCAGGTGGGCGATGAGCCGGCTGCCCTGGGCGGCGACGACCGCGCGGGAGACCTCGGCGAGTGCCGCGAGGCGGGTCTCGACCTCCCCGGCCTCGATCCGGTAGCCGTTGATCTTGATCTGGAAGTCGGTGCGGCCGAGGATCTGGATGCTGCCGTCGGGCAGGTACCGGCCGAGGTCGCCGGTGCGGTAGAGGCGTTCGCCGCGCCCGGGGTCCTCGTAGAACCGTTCGGCGGTGCGCTCCGGGTCGCCCCAGTAGCCGCGGGCGAGTCCCGTGCCGGCGGCGGTGATCTCGCCGGTGACCCAGTCGGGGGCGTCGAGGCCGTCGCGGTCCAGGACGTAGGCGCGGTTGTTGGCGTTGGGACGGCCGTACGGGATGGATCCGCTGCCGTCCTCGTCCTCGCCGACGGGGTGCAGGATGTTCCAGACGGTCGTCTCGGTGGGGCCGCCGAGGGAGACGACCTCCAGCCCGGGCATCATCGCGCGCAGCTGCGCGGGCAGGGCGGGCGGGAGCCGGTCGCCGCTCATCATGACGAGGCGCAGTCCGGGCGGTACGTCGCCGTCGGCGCGGGCCTGGCCGTGGAGCAGGCCGACGACGGCGGGGACGGAGTTCCACACGCTGACGTGGTAGAGCCAGCACAGCTCGAGCCAGTGGGCGGGGTCGGCGGCCCGGTCGTGGTCGGGCATGACCAGGGCCGCGCCGGCCGACAGGGCGCCGAAGACGTCCCACACCGACAGGTCGAAGTGGAAGGCGCTGACGGCCATGAACCGGTCCTCGGAGGTGATCCGGAAGCGGGCCTGGCAGTCGGCGACGACGTTGGCGACGCTGCGGTGGGTGACCATGACGCCCTTGGGGGCACCGGTCGTGCCGGAGGTGTAGAGGACGTACGCGAGGTCGTCGGGGCCGGATCCCGGCAGCCGGTCGGGGACCTCGGCGCGGCCGGAGCAGGGGCGGGTGAGGTCGTAGGCGGCCATGGAGCCGGTGGAGGTCCAGCCGGTGTTGGTCAGGACGCAGCGCACCCGGCCGTCGGCGAGCATGTACTCCTGGCGGGCGGCGGGCAGGCCGGCGTCCACGGGCAGGTAGGCGGCTCCGGCGAGGACGGTGGCGAGGATGCCGACGACCTGCTCGGGCCCGCGGTGCATGACGAGGCCGACGAGTTCGCCGCGGCCCACGCCCTGTTCGCGCAGCCAGGTGGCGGCGGTGGCGGCCCGGTGGAGGAGTTCGCCGTAGCTGACGGTGCGGTTCGCGGTGAGGACCGCGGGGGCGGCGGGGGTGCGGGCGGCCTGGGCGACGATGGCGTCGCCGAGCATCTCCTCGGGCCGTGCGACGGCGGTGTCGTTGGCGGCGGCGCGGCGGGCGCGCTGGGCGGGCGGCAGCAGGTCGAAGGCGTGGTGCTGCCAGGCGGCCCCGTCGGTGAGGGTGTGCAGCAGGGTGCGGTAGCCGTGGGCGAGGTCGTCGAGGAGGCCCTCGCAGAAGAGTTCGTCGATGCCGTCGAGCTGGACGACGAGTTCGCCGTGCTGTTCCATCGCGAAGGCGTTGAGCCACACCTGGGGGGTCTGGCTGACGGAGAAGACCTCCTTGCCGAAGAGTTCCAGGGCCGAGCCGTCGACCTCGCTGCTGACGTGTCCGATGGCGCTGTTGAAGGTGTAGGGCATGCGGGCGCCGGCCACGCCGCCGCGGCGGCGGGCCAGTTCCTTCAGGACCTCGATGCCGGAGAAGTGCCGGTGGTCGATGTCGGTGTGCAGGCGGGTCTGGAGGGCCCGGGCGCGGGCGGCGAAGGGCTGGGAGCGGTCGATCTCGGCCTCGACGAGGAGGGTGTCGGAGAACTGGCCGATGGCCTCGAAGACGCGGGGGTGGACGGGCGGCCGGTGGGCGACGGTGGTGGTGAGGGTGAAGCGCTCCCCCGCGCCCCAGGTGGCGAGGGTCTCGGCGTACGCGGCGAGCAGCAGCGCGGAGGGGGTGAGCCCTTCGGAGCCGGCGCGTTCCTTCAGGGCGGTCCAGGCGGCGCGGTCCAGGCGGACCTCGCGCTGGGTGAAGCGGGTGCCGGTCAGTGCGGCGGGGCTGGTGCGCAGGGGCAGGTCCGGGTGGGGGGCGAGGTCGTCGGCGCGTTCCATCCAGTACGCGCGCGAGCGCCGGGCCGGGGCCCGGTCGCGGGCGGCTTCGAGGGCGGCGAGGTAGTCCTCGTAGGGGAGTTCGTCGTGGACTTCGGCGGTGGGGTTCTGGTAGGCGTGCCACCAGGCGCGGAAGAACAGGAACATGCTGATCCCGTCCATCACGAGCCCGTCGTGGCCGACGTGGAGCACCGTCTTGTCATCGTCGAGGATGGTGGCGTCGACGGTGAGCAGCGGGGCCTGGTCGGCGGGGAGCACCTGGTGGGAGCGCATCTCGCGCAGTTCGGCGCGGATCAGCTCCTGCTGGCGGGGGCTGTGGGCGCGCAGGTCGAGGACGCCGATGCGCGGGGAGGCGGCGTCGCCGTGTTCGGTGGCCTGGCGTTCGTCGGAGAGGAAGCGGGAGCGCAGGGCGCTGTGGGCGGCGACGACGGTGTCGAGGGAGGCCTGGAGCCGGTCGAGGTCCCAGTCGCCCTCGATCTCGTGGAAGACGTGGCTGGAGACGTCGCCGATCTCGAAGACGCCGCTGCGGCCCAGGTAGTAGCTGCGCTGGAGGGGGGTGAGGGGGAAGCCGGGGCCGTGTTCGGCCTCGCGGGCGAGGTGGGCGACGAGGGCGGGCTTGGCGGCCTTGACGCGGGCGATGAACTCGGTGTCCATCCGTTCGCGGTTGCCCTGGAGGCGCAGGTCGCCGTCGGCGAGGGCGACGGACAGCCCGCGCTCGGCTATCTCGCGCAGGATCCGGCGGGTGTTCATCGGGCCTCCCCGGAGGTCAGGGCGGCGACGGCGGAGGGCTCGGCGCGTTCGGCGATGACGGCGGCGAGTTCGGCGAGGGTGCCGCCGTGCAGGAGTTCGTCCATGGAGAGGTCGACGTCGAGGGCGTCGAGGATCTGGTACTGGACGGTGACGGCCTGGAGGGAGCCGGCCGCGAGCTGGGTGAGGGTGCGGTGGGCGATCTGTTCGTCGTCGGCGAGCCGCAGGGCGGTACGGGCGATGCGGGTGAGCCAGGGGGTGAGGGGCGGTTCGGCGTCGGGGGCGGGCTGGAAGAAGACGGCGTCGGCGAGGGCGAGTGCGGTGCCGGGCGTGAGCAGTTCGACGGTACGGGGCCACGCGCTCGGGGCGTCCTGGCCGAGGGCGGCGGCGAGGCGGGCGGCGAAGCGGGGCATGACGGGGGCTGCGGCGTGCGCGAGGAGGCGGGCGGCGGCGAGTTCGAGGGCGACGGCGGTGCGGTTCTCGTCCTCCCAGCCGGGGGTGTCGGTGAGGAGGCCTTCGGCGCGGGCGAAGCGGGCGGTGTCGCGGACGATGCCGTCGAGTTCGGCGGCGGCCTGGTTGAGGGAGAAGGCGTCCCTGCCGAGGGCCGCGGTGACGGCGGTGAGGCGGCTGCCGAGCCGGGCGAGGAAGGCGGTGTGCTCGGGGGTCCAGTTCCCGGCGTCGGGGGCGCGGCCGCCGTGGTGCTTGGCGACGCGGGCGCCGAGGTCGGTCAGCCACTGCTGCCAGGTGCCGATGAGGGTGTCGGCGAGGACGGCCTCGTAGGCGGCGCGCCGGAAGTCGGTGCGCAGGCCCTCGGGCCGGGTGGCGGCGAGGAAGTAGCGGACGGAGTCGACGGTCTCGGGGCTGAGGACCTCCTTGCCCCAGATGGCGTGCCGGCGGCTGGTGGAGAACTTCTCGCCGTCGAGCAGGTAGAACTCGTTGACGTGGTAGTCGATGTCGGGGGTCCAGCCGGGGAAGGCGAGCCGGTACAGGACGGGGTAGAGGACCGAGTGGTAGAAGCTGTTGTCGTAGCCGAAGAAGTGGACGATCTTCCAGTCGGGGGCGGGGTCGGCGGCCCGCCAGGGGCGGCCGAGGCGGGCGCCCAGTGACTGGATGCCGTGCAGGAACCCGTAGCTCATCTCGGGCCACACCCAGATGACCTGCCCGTCGGTGTCGCCCTCGCGCGGCTCGACGCCCCAGTCGGAGGGGTGGGTGAGGGGGATGTCGAGGGCGGGGCGGCGGAAGAGCCGGTCGGCGAGTTCGCGCAGCCGGGCGGGGACGCGGCCGCGACGGTGGTGGGCGCGGACCTCGCCGGCGTGGGCGTGCAGGGGCAGGTTCCAGCGGGCGGCGGGCGCCCGGCGCGGGGCGGCGGTGGAGGCGGCGCCGGCGGGGCGGGGGTCGGTGAGGTCGGCGACGGTGTTGGGCTCCCCGCACTCCTCGCAGAGGTTGCCGGAGGTGGTGCCGCCGCAGCCGGGGCAGCCGCCTCGGACGTCGGCCTCGTAGAGGTAGCGGCCTTCGGCGGCGTCGTAGAGGGCGTCCCGTTCGGTGACGGCGATCCCGCCGGAGGCGGTGAGGCGGCTGAAGAAGTCCTGGACGCCCTCGCGGTAGCCGGGGTCCTGGTCGGTGACCGTGTACTGGTCGACGGGTATGTCCATCAGCCGCAGGGTTTCGGCGATCTCGGCGCTGTAGTGGGCGGCGGTCTCGGCGGGGGTGCGGCCGTCGGCGCGGGCGGCGCCGAGGACGTAGCTCTGGTAGTCGTCGCTGCCGGTGAGGTGGTAGGCCTCGGCGCCGTTCATGCGCTGGAAGCGGGTGAAGGCGTCGGCGCCGAGGTAGGGGCCGGCGAGGTGGCCCAGGTGCAGGTCGCCGTTGGGGGTGGGCGGGGTGGAGAAGACGAAGACGGGACGGTCGCCGAAGCCGGCGGGGGCGGCGGCGCGGGCCGCGGCCCGTTCGGCGTCGCGCCAGTACTGGGTGAAGAAGACGAGGTCGCCGCCGTCCCCGGCGGTGTCGTCCTGGCCGGGGTTCCTCAGGACGTGGGACTCGAAGGGCTCGAAGAGGACGACGGTGCCGGGGGCGGCCGGGTGGCGTGCGCCGTCGACGACGAACTCGCCGCGGCCCCTGACGATGACGAACAGCTCGCTCTCGTCGTGGTGGTGGCCGTCGGTGGCGCCGCCGGGGGCGACGCGGCCCCAGCCGGCGCCGGTGCCCAGGCCCTCCACGCCGCTCATGCCGATGCCGAAGGCCTGCTCCAGGGCGCCGGCGTCATAACTCGCGATGATCATGTCGTGGCCTTTCGCGGGGACGGGAGGGAGGGGATCAGGTCGGCGGCGCGGGCGGCGAGCGCAGGGGCCAGCCGGTAGCCGGAGCCGCCGGCCGCGCCCGCGAAGACGAGCCGGCCGTAGGGGTCGAGGCGGGTGACGAGGGGGGTGCCGGCGGGCCCGTACGCGTCGCAGAAGACCCGGCCGGAGCGGCAGTGGGCGGCCAGGCCCGGGGCGTAGCGGGTGAGCAGGGCGCGGGCTTCGCGCAGGTGGCCGGCGGTGAGCGCGGGGTCGACGGTGGCGGGGTCGGCGTCCCATTCCCGGCAGGTGTAGCTGAACAGCCAGTGCCCGCGGTGGTGGAGGGGCAGCAGGAAGGCGTCCTCGGCGTCCAGGACGAGGGCCCGGTCGCCGGGGGCGGGGGGCACCTCCACGTGCAGGGCGACGATCTTCTTGACGCGGGCTCCGAGCGGGGCGACGAGGTCCCGCCAGGCGGGTTCCGCGAGCCAGGGGCCGGGGGCGATGACGACGTGTCCGGCGGTCAGGGTGGCGCCGCCGGTCAGGGTCAGGCGGGCGCCTCCGGGGCCGGCGGCGACGGTCTCGACGGCGACGCCCTCGTGGAAGGAGACCGCGGGACGCAGCTCGGCGGCGAGGAGCTGGGTCAGGGCGGGGACGTCCGCGTACTGGCAGCCGTCGCCCTCCCAGGCGCCGAAGTCCCGGGGCAGTGCGGGGACGGCGGACGGCAGTTCGGTGGTCCAGCGGAGCTTGGCCTCGGGGAGGTAGGTCTCGCGGAGGCGGTCCTCGGCGGCCTCGGGGGCGAGGACGGTCATGCCGAGGGGGTGGATGGGCAGGTCGGGGCGGGCGGTGTGGAGGTCGGCGTAGTAGCGCTCGCTCTCGGCGGCCAGGGTGCGGACGGTGTCGTCGGCGCCGCGCGGGAAGTGCAGTCCGGCGGAGCGGCGGGTGGCGCCGGAGCCGATCATGTCGCGGTCGAGGACGGTGACGGTGACGGTCCGGTCGCGGGCGAGGACCTCGCGGGCGACGAGGACGCCGAGGATGCCGGCGCCGACGACGGCGACGTCGGTGCGGGCTCCGGCGGGGCCGCCGCTGTGGGCGGCGGTGGTCCGGTAGACGGCGGGGTCGGAGGGGTCGGCAGGTGCCGGCGCGGTCGTCGGGCGGGCGGCCGGGTCCGCGGCGAGGGTGCGGCAGGCGCGGGTGCTGTGGGTGTTCATCAGGCGCTCCACCGTTCTTCCTGGGGGCCCTTGGAGGACCATTCGATGAAGGAGGCGAGCTGCTCGTCGCCGCGGACGCCGCACAGCCGGTCGGCGATGCGCCGGCTGCGCCAGGCGTTGAGGCTGAGGTTGGGGTCGGCGAGGCCGCGCTGGCCGCGGACGCCGTTCTGGACGAAGATCCGTCGGTCGGCGGGCCCGTCCCAGCGGACGGCGTAGTCCTCGTCGACGCGCAGTTCCTCGCCCTCGTGCTCGAGGCGGCCGGTGAGGGGCGCCAGGAAGTCCATGGCGGCGGGCCGGTAGCCGGTGGCCCAGACGACGACGTCGGCCTCGAACTTCTCCACGGACTCGGCCTCGCCGGTGTGGCGGGCGCAGACCTCCCAGCCGCCGAAGGGGCCGGGGCTGACGTCGAAGACCTCGCGGCCCGGGTGCAGGGCGACCAGGTCCTCGTTGCCCTCCACGAACCGGTGGACGTAGATGGTCTGGTAGATCTCGCGCAGCGTGGACTCGGAGATCCCGTCGCTGGTGAGGATGTTGCGGGAGTTCAGCGACTGGCGGCGCTCGCGCGGCAGTCCGTAGAAGTAGTCGGCGTGGCTGGGCATGTAGTAGTCGTTGGTGAAGGGCGAGTCGTCGATGGGGAAGTAGTTCTGCCGCCGGGAGATCCACGAGACCCGGCGGGGCAGGTCCCAGCCGCCGCGGGAGATCAGGTCGAGGAAGGCCTCCGCGCCGGACTGGCCGCCGCCGACGACCACGACCCGCTTGCCGCCGACGTCGCGGGCGGCGTGGACGTAGTCGGCGACGTGGAACTGGGTGGGGCCGAGCAGGTGTTCGCCCTGCGGCGGGATCCAGGGGCGGCTGCCGACGCCGGCGACCACGTTCTCGGCGGTGAGGGTGCGCCGGTCGGTGCGGACGGTGAACACGCCGGCTCCGTCGTCGAAGTCGACCTCGCGGACGTCCTCGCCGAAGACGATGTTCTCGTTGCGGCGGCTGGCCCAGGCCAGGTAGTTGCGGAACTCCAGCCTCGGCACGTCGTCGAACTGGGCGTTGAGGAAGTGGTAGACCCGCCCCTTGGCGTGCAGGTAGGACAGGAACGAGAAGGGGCTGGCGGGGTCGGCGAGGCTGACCAGGTCCTTGAACTGGGAGACCTGGAGGCTGCTGCCGGGGATCTGCTGGCCGTCGTGCCAGCTGAAGGACTCCTTGCGGTCGAGGAAGAGATTGGGTACGTCCGGCCTGCTGTGCAGCAGGGAGGCCAGGCTGAGGTTGGCCGGTCCCACGCCGACTCCCACGCAGCGGAAGTGCGTGATGCCCGGCCGGAAGCTCTCGTGCCCCATGTCGGAACCTCTCGTTCGATTCGGTGGGTGAGGGAGGGAGGGGTGGGTGGGGTGGGAGCGCGGGCCGGGGCCGGCCGTGCGCGGTGGTACGGCGGTCAGGCGGGTACTCCGGTGGCGGTGGAGCCGGTCTCCTCGTGGGTCCCGGCCAGCCCGTGGGCGCCGAGGAAGGCCAGCCAGCGGGCGGCCTCACCGGGGGTCGCGGGGCCGCGGTTGAGGCCGGCGGGGAGGGCGCCGGCCAGGATGCGGGTGACGCCGTAGGCGACGGGCAGGGAGACGCAGCGGGCCATCGCGGACTCGGCGGGGTCGCCGGTGAGGTCGAGCAGGCGCGAGCCGTGCCAGTGCCCGCCGGACCGGGTGCGCAGGTCCAGGGAGACGGACAGGACGACGCGGTCGCGGTCGGCGGGGGTGGTGGGGTGGCGGGCGGCGAGGTCGGCGGCGAGGGCGCGGACGGCCTGGGGGTCGCCGGCGGCGACGGTGTCGAAGACCTGCCGCCAGGCGGCGCGCCAGCCGGCGTTGCGCAGGGTGCCGCGTACGAAGGTGTCGAGGTGCCAGTAGTACGGGATGCCGTACTGGGCGACGAAGGGGAGGCTGTCGCGGTTGGGGTAGGCCTCGAAGTCCTCCCCCGCGAGGGTCAGGGTGCGGGTGGTCTCCCAGGGGCGCGGGGCGGTGACCTCGCCGCCTCCGGCGACGTACCGGGCGGGTGTGCCGAGGGCGGCGAGGACCCCGTACGGGGCCCAGCTGAAGCGGTAGCGGAAGGGTCCGGGGACCGCCGGGACGCCTCCGCAGTAGGAGGTGAACACGGCGGTCGCCGGGGACGGGCCGACGGCCTCGCGGGCCCGGGCGACGAGGTCGTGGGCCATCAGGTGGTCGATGCCGGGGTCGAGTCCGGCCTCGGTGAGGACGACGGTACGGGGCCCCGCGGCCGCCCGCCGCGCCTGCTCGGCCAGCTCCGGGGTGGTGTAGCTGGTGCAGGCGAAGTGGGCGGCGCGTTCGGCCGCCAGGCGCAGCAGCGCGGGGTGTTCGGCGGCCGGGAGCATGGAGACGAGGACGTCGCCCGGGCCCGTCCCGGCCGCGAGGGCGCCCGGAGCGAGGGCGCGGACCTCGGCGCGGCCCGCCAGGCCGAGGGCGGCCAGGCGGGCGGCGGCGCGCTCGGCGGTGCGGTCCCACAGGACCACGCGGCGGGCGCGTTCGCAGACGAGGGACAGGCCCGAGCGGCCGGTGGACAGGCCGGTGCCTATCCAGTGGACGGTGCCGGAGGCCGGCGCGGGCTGCGGGTCGGTGGTCAAGGGGTTGCCTCCTGGGCGTGTACGGCGGCCTCGAAGGTGTGCAGGGCGCGGGCCCAGACGCCGTCCCACTCGGCCAGCCGCAGCAGGTGCGGGGTGAGTTCGGCGGAGAAGGCGGTGCTGGCCTCGACGGGGAGCAGGGAGGGGAGGTTGTCGATGGCGATCAGGTCGAGGGGGCGTTCGCCCTCGCGGAGGGTGCGCACGGGCTCGGTCCAGGTGGTGGTCTCCTCGTAGACCGGCAGGACGTTGCAGTCGGAGGTGACGTCGCAGGTGACGTCGCTGACGAGGGAGAGCCGGCGGGCGGGGTCGTCGAGGTCGGCCTTGGTCAGGAACGGCGGGACGGGGGTGGTGGTCAGGACGGTGTTGACCAGCAGGTCGTGTCCGAGGAGGGCGGGGCGGTCGATCGGGCGGGTCTCGGCGAGGTCCCAGCGGGTGGGGTCGAGCCCGGCCTGGACGAGGGCGTCGCAGGCGCCGCGGCCGCAGCGGCCGAGGGCGCCGATGACCAGGGCGGTGGTGGGGTCGGGGGCGGCCGCGCCGGCGGCGAGGAGGGCGTCGAGGGTGGGGCGGTCGGTGGGGCGCAGCGGTGCGGTGAGGGCGCCGCGGTGGTGCAGGACGGCGAGGGCGGCGCCGAGGTAGCCGGCCCAGTAGCCGAACGCGGCGACGCGGCGGCCGGCTTCGTCGGTGAGGTACTCCATGTCGAGCAGGGCGCCGCCGCCCGCGGTGAAGCGGGAGAGCAGCTCGCGGGCGCCCGACTGGCCCTTGTAGGCGTGGCCGAAGTAGATGTGCCGGTGGCGCAGGGCGGGGGCGCCGGGGCCGGTGGGGAGTTCCTTGAGGCCGAGTACGTAGGCGTCGTCGGGGGCCTGTTCGTGCCAGGACGCGGTGGGGGCGGTGGCGCAGCCGGCGTCGGTGTAGCCGGTGAGGGGGAAGGCGCGCTGGTCCGACTCCTCGACGGTGATCCGGATGCCGGCGGCGGTGAGGCGGGCGGCGTCCTGGGGGGTGAGGGGGGCACGGCGCTCGGTGGGGCGGGCCTCGTGCCGCATCCAGAGGTGAAGACTGTCCGACATGTTCCGGTTTGTCCTGTCTGAAGGCATAGGGGTGGCTGACCCCCGGCCTGATCGCGGTTGCGGGGGCTGCGTCGGCTTCCGTCGGGGACGGCCCGCGCGCTAGAGGAGCGGGATCCGGGCGTTCGCCAGCGGGCGGTAGGCGGGGGTCGCGGTGGTGCCCAAGCCTGCCGCGCGCAGTTCGGTGACGACGGCGGCGGCGAGGGCCGTGGCGAGCTGCCCGCCCGGGCAGCGGTGGGCTCCCGCGCCGAAGGTGAAGACGGCCGGATTCACCCGGCCGGGGGTCAGCGCGTGCGGGTCGGGGTTGACGGCGGGGTCGCGGTTGGCGGCGGCGAGCAGGACGAGGACCTGCTGCCCGGGCTCCACGGTGGAGCCGGCGTGCGTGAACGGTTCGGCGGCGAAGCGGCGGGTGTTCTGGATCGGGGCGTCGTGGCGGACCACCTCGCGCACCAGGGCGCCGGTGTCGGCCCCGTCCGCGCCCCGGGCGAGGGCGACCAGGGTGTTGCCGATGAGCCCGGCGGTGGCGTCGTAGGTCTGGGAGAGGAAGCCGATGGCGTTGGACAGCAGCGGCCCCGGATGCGGCCACGCGTCCCGCCCGGCGGCGGTGACGAGCTCCCGCACCAGCCCTTGCCCTGGCCGGGCGGAGTACGGAACCCGAGCACCCCCGGCACCCGCTCCGGACCCGCACCCGGCCCCGGGCGCGGGCGCGGGCGCCGTGCCGGGCGCGGAGACCCCGTCGGATGCGGGGGATGCGTCCGGCGCGAGCGGTGTCGGGTGCCCGGACCCGGGAGCCGGGGTCCCGGGCGGGGGCGCCTGGGCTTCGGACAGGGACGGGGCCAGGAGGGCGCGGAGGCGCGTGGCGGCGGCCGAAGCGGCCCCGTACTGGTCCTCCGTAGCGGCAGCGGGAATGCACTGCACGAAGTCACCGATGGCTCGGGCCGCCTCCCGCGAGGCGCCGTCGGTCAGGCCGCTGAGGGTGGCCACCACCCGGGCCGGGACGGCGAACATCAGCTCCTCGTACGGGGCTTCGCCGCCCGCCGCCAGTACCTCACGGGTGAGGCGGGCGGCCAGCGAGGCCGCGTACGCGGTGTCCGCGCGGGCCAGCGCCCCGGCCACGACCCCCTTCAGCCGGGCCGCCGCCGCGCCGTCCGTCATCCGTACGAGCTCGCCGAACACCTCCCCGGCGGGCGTCCCCGCGATCCCGGCCGGGACGGGCTCCGCGACGGGCCGCACCCGCAGCGCGCCGCTGCCCAGCACCGCGCGCACCGCGGCCGCGTCGGCGGCCACCCAGGCCCCGAGCGCCTCGTCCCAGGCGAAGGGGCGCTCGGCCACCAGGCGCGCGTAGTAGGGGTAGGGGTCCGCGAGGCGCACGGCCTCGACGGGACTGCTGACGGCGGTGGTGCTCACTTCGTACTCCTAGCTGAACTGTTGGTACGGGCCACTGAGGTCGGAAGACGAAGCGGGGCCGCCGCCCGGGCGGCCCTGCGCATGTCCAAGGATCCCGCTATGGCCATCCTCAACACCTCCGAGGTGCCCTCGTAGATCCGCAGCGAGCGGATCTGCCGGTACAGCCGCTCGGTGACCGAGCCCTCCACGATGCCCGCCGCGCCCAGCAGTTGCACCGCGGCGTCCACCACGCCCTGGGCCGCCTCGGTGGCGTGGACCTTCGCGATGTTGCTGTGCCGGGCGAACCGGCGGCTGCCGCGGTCGGTCTCCCAGGCGGCGCGCGCCACCAGCAGCGCGGCGGCGTTCAGCTGGACCTCCATGTCGGCGAGCGAGGCCTTCACCAGCTGGAGGTCGAAGAGCGTGCCCCCGTACGCCTCCCGCGCCAGCACGTGCGCGAGCGCCGTGTCGAAGGCCCGCCGGGCGAAGCCGAGGGCCGCGGCCCCCACCGTGGTGCGGAACCGCTCCAGCAGGTCGACCGCGACGACGAACCCCTTGCCGGGCCGTCCGAGCACCGCCCCGGCCGGCAGCCGGCAGTCCTGGAAGGACAGGTGCGCGAAGGAGCGCGGGGCGATCGCGTCGATCCGCTCGGCCCGCAGCCCGGGGGTGCCGGCGGGCACCAGGAAGGCCGACAGTCCCAGCGGCCCCGGGCCGTGCCCGGTGCGGGCGATGACAACGAACACGTCGGCGATGGTCCCGTTGGCGATCCACGCCTTGCGGCCGTTCAGCACGTACGAGCCGTCCTCGCCGCACACCGCCTCCAGTCCGACGGACGCCAGGTCCGAGCCGGCCTCCTTCTCGGAGACCGCGAAGGCCCCGATCAGGGTCCCGTCGGCCATCCCCGGCAGGTAGCGGCGGCGCTGCGCCTCGCTGCCGAAACGCAGCAGCGGGGTCGCGGCCAGCGCCTGGACGGAGAAGGCGAAGTCGGCCAGGTCCTCGTTGTAGGCGAGGGCCTCGCGGCGCAGGCACACCGCGCGGAAGTCGTCCACGGGCGCGCCCCGCGGGTCGAGTTCGCTCAGCCAGCCGGCCGCGCCGAGGACGCCCACCAGGCGCCGTCCGGCCGCGTCGGGGTCCAGGGCGCGGATCTCCTCCCACAGCATCCGGTTGCCGTCGCACCAGGCGCCCGCCTGCGCGGCGAGGCGGCGGTGGGAGTCCTCGTAGAAGGGCAGCGCGAGGACCTCGGGGTCGAAACTCGTCGTCGTCTCCATCGCCCCGCTCCTCAGATCACCAGGTCGGCGGGGGCGGCGGCGGCCTCGGCGCGGACCCGTTTCACCAGGGCGTGCTCGACGAAGAAGGCGAAGGAGGCGTAGCCGCGCCAGATCCGGCGCCATTCGCGCTGGACGGCCTCCTCGCCCGACAGGTGCCGGACGTCGTCGAGGTAGGCGACGACGAGGTCGGCGGACTGGCGGGCGTGGCCCGCCGAGAAGTTGTCGATGGACAGGTGGGCCTCTTCGTAGGAGACGTCGAGGCCGTGCCGGCGCAGTTTCTGGATCTCGTGCAGCCGCATCGCGCCGAGGCCGAACATCTCGATGCCCAGGTTGTAGCCGAGGATCTCGTTGTAGAGGCTGTCGGGGAACAGCGACAGGCACAGCTGGTGGATGGAGAAACCGTACAGGTGGTCCGGCAGGTCGCCCTGGTGCAGGAAGGCCTCCTGCCGGATGTGCGGCAGGTCCATGTCCATGCTGGCGAGCACCTTGTGGATGAGCGTGATGTGGTTCTTGGCGGTGTCGCCGCGGCCCATCTCGTCCGCGTAGATGGAGAAGAGCAGGTCGTCGCTGCGCCGCCCGCGCCGGCCGAGGTTGGCGACGCGGTGCGCCCAGGCGCCGTCGATGAGGCTGCCGAGCGCGTACGTCGACTGTTCGAAGACGACCTCGTCGCGGGAGGGGACCTCGGTGAGCGGCTCGTACGGGTCCACGAGCTTGTCCCAGTAGATCCGCTCGACCCGCTCCAGCAGGGCCTCGGGCGTGTACGGGAACCAGGAGGCGTCGGTGAGCAGTCCCGCGGCGCCGTGCTCGAAGAGCAGCTCGGCCCCGGCGAGTCCGGCTTCGGCGCGGGCGCGGGCGGCGGGCAGGACGCCGGGGTGGCGCTCGAAGTTGACGAGGCGGTGGAAGAACCGGCGGTGGTCGCGGGTGTCGGCGAGGGCTTCGGGGTCGCGCACCAGGAGGTCGGCGGGCTCCGCCGAGGCGAGCCGCTCGCCCCAGGCACGGGCCCCGTCCTGCCCGGCGGTGGTGGGGGCCAGGTCCGCGCCGGCGGGCTCGCCGTCGGCGACGGACCGCGCCCAGGCGGCCAGGACGGCCGCCTCGCGCTCGTCGAAGATCCCGAACATGGGGCCGCCGAACTTGATGGACTTCAGGAAGCGGCAGGGGCCGCCGTCGCGTGCGGGCCGGACCTGCCGGGCGGTGCGGAATTCACGGACGAAGGCGGCGGCGTCGAGCCGGCCGCCGTCCAGCCAGTCCGTGAGCCCGCGGGTGCCCAGGCGGACGGCGCGGTGCTGGCGGCCGGCGTGCGGGGCGTGCCGTTCCACGATCCGCGCGACCTTCGCGTCGAGCGACAACCCGTCGTGCCAGGCGGCGAGTTCGGCCAGGGCGGCGGTGTGCTCGCGCTCCAGGCGTACGACCAGGCGTACGGCGGCCAGGGCGCGGCGGCGGTCCTCGGGTCCGGTCGGGGAGCGCCGGGTGTAGGAGAGGTACGCGGCGAGCAGGGGGCGTACGTCGCTCTCGGCGAGCATCGGCTCGCTGCCGAGCAGGACGTCGTCCAGGCCGAGGGCGTGGGCGGCGTAGTGGACGCCGACGACCTCCGGGAGGAAGGAGGCGGGCAGCCGGGACAGCGCGAGGTGGAAGGCGCCGTGCAGGGCGGTCAGCGGCAGGGCGCCGGCGTCGTCGAGGAAGGCGGCGGCCTCCACGGCCGGGAGGAAGACGCCCCGGGCGACCAGGGCCCGGCGACGGCGGGCGGGGAGCCCGGCCTCGGCGGTGCCCTCGCCCTGGAGGCGCCAGTGGTGGCCGAAGAGGCGGCCCACGATCTCCGCGGGCTGGGTGGCGGCCTGGGAGAGGGTGTCGAGCCAGCAGCCGCCGGTCAGCGCGAGGGGGGCGCGCTGGCGCAGGACGGCGGTGCGCACCTCGGGGTCGGGGTGGGTGCGCAGCGGGGCGAGGACGGCGGCGAGTTCGGCGCGGGCAGCCAGGACGCGGGCGGCGACGGCGTCGGCGATCTCGGCGTCTTCGGCGTCTTCCGTGCCGGCGTGCTCGGCGGTGTCTGCGTCGGCCGGGGTGAGGAAGGCGGTCAGGACCCGGCGGGCGGCGAGCAGGACGGCCTCGCTCTCCTGGTCCGAGAGGAGCCGCCGGAAGAGGTCGGCCGGCGGCGCGGTGGTGATCCGGGCGGCCTCGGCGGCGCCCGCCGCCGACGCCTCGACGGGGCCGGACGGCAGCGAGGTGGTCAGGTCGGGGAGGGCGAAGGCGGGGGCGTAGAAGCTCCGCGCCATGTCGAGGGAGGTCTCCTCGTCGGGGGTGATGGGCGCGGTCATGTCAGTGGTCCCCCAGCCGGGCGGTGTGCGTCGTGGCGGCCTGTGCGGAGTGGGGCGCGAGCTTGCGCAGCAGGACGCCGATCCGCACGCCCGGGACGCTGGACGCCAGCAGGTAGTGACCGTGGGCGGCGAGGGCTCCGGCCGCGTCGCGGTCGACCAGGTTGATCAGCGGGTCGGCGGCGAAGCAGTGGCCGGTGCGCGCGATGTTGTCGAGGAAGAGCTGCTCGCGGGTGAAGCCGGCCTGGCGTTCCTTGAGGACGACCAGGGGCTTGTAGAGGTTGGCGTGGAGCACGCCCCGGATGTCGCCGATCTTCATGCCGGCGTCCTCGAGGATCCGTTCGTTGACCTCGCGGGCGAGGTCGGAGCTGATCTCGTTGGACCAGTCGAGCCCTGCGGGGTCCTGGGCGCCGGCGCCCGCGACGATCTCGTACGCGTCGTCGCCGAGCGGCTCGGCGCTGATCAGGCAGGAGGCGGCGCCGTCGCTGAAGAGGGCGAAGTTCTCCATGCGGACGGCTTCGTCGGTGACCCGGTCGGCGGTGACGACCATGACGCGCCGGTGCATGCCGGCGGCCACGTACGCCTGGGCGGTGCGGATGCCCGCGAGGAGGTTGGCGCAGCGGCCGAGGGTGAGCCCGGTGAAGGCGGCGGCGCCGAGGCCGGTGGCGGCCATGACGCTCTCCACGAAGGCGCCGTGGGTGCGCGGGCCGCCGGGGAAGCGGGTGGAGCACAGGATGAGGCAGTCCACCTCCCCGGGGGAGACGCCGGCGCCGTCGAGGGTGGCGCCGGCGGTCTCGGCGGCGAGGGCCTCCAGGGTCTTGGCCGTGCGGTGGACCGTGCCCCAGCCCCACAGTTCGGCGCGCGGGGGCATTCCGAAGCCGCGGGCGCGCTCCAGGAGGCCCTCGACGGTCGTGTGGTCGGCGGCGGTCTCGCCGAGTACGTAGCGGGGCGCGGACAGGTGGACGGCCGAGGCCTCGGCGGGGGCCTCGGCAGGCGCCTCGGCCGGTGCGGAGGCGGAAGGTGGCGCGTACGGAAGGCTCACGGTGCCGGATCGCTCTCTGGGTCGGCGGACGGGGCGGGGGCGGCGGCCAGCAGGGCGTTGGCCTCGTCGTACGGGAGGGCGTCCGCGACGAAGCCGAAGGTGCCCGCCCCGCTGATCTCGCGGGCGGCGCGGGTGAGGGCGCCGAGGGCCGCGCGGGAGAGCGCGGAGCCGGTGCTGATGCGGCGCACGCCGAGGGCGCCGAGGTCGGCGACGGACAGCTTGAGCGCGGCGGTGATCAGGACGTTGACGGGCCGTTCGACGGCGGCGCAGACGGCGCGGACCGCCTCCGCGTCGGGCAGGGCCGGGGCGTAGAGCACGTCGGCGCCGGCGGCCTCGTACGCCTTCAGGCGGCGGATGGTGTCGTCGAGGTCGGGCCGGCCCTGGAAGAAGTTCTCGGCGCGGGCGGTGACGGTGAAGGGGAAGACCAGCCCCTTGGCCGCCTCGACGGCGGCGGCGACCCGCTCGACGGCTTCCCCGAGGGGCCGCACGGGCTCGTCGGCGCGGCCGGTGGAGTCCTCGACGGAGCCCCCGACGAGGCCTGCGGCGGCGGCGAGGCGGATGGTCTCGGCGACGTCCTCGGGCCGTTCGCCGAAGCCGCTCTCGAGGTCGGCGGTGACGGGCAGTGCGGTGGCGTCGACGATCGCGGTGGCGTTGGCGAGGATCTCGGCGCGGCTGAGGCGGTCGGCCCCGTCGGGGCGGCCGAGGCTGTGGGCGAGGCCGGCGCCGGTGGTGGCGAGGGCGGCGAAGCCGAAGGAGGCCAGGATGCGCGCGGATCCCGCGTCCCAGGGGTTGGGGACGACGAACGGGCGGGGACCGGCGTGCAGGTCCCGGAAGGCGACGGCGCGCCGGAGGCGGGCGGCCGGGTCGGTGCTGGGCCGGGTGGTGGGGTGCATGGGATTCCTCGCAGGGGTGCTGTCGTGCGCGGGCTAGATCAGCTCAACGTACGCAGCACCGGCAGGGGTTGCGTCGGCGGCCGCGCGGGCCAGCGGGCGCAGGACGGAGGTGACGGCGCCGGGCCGGTCCTCGAAGTAGAAGTGGCCGCCGTCGGTCCAGTGCCGGTCGGGCGGCGCGGCGCACTCGCGGGACCAGGCGTCGAGCGCGGCGGCGCCGACGTGCGGGTCCTCGGTGCCGTTGAGCAGGACGACCGGGACGGCCAGCGGGGCGCCGGGGCGGTAGCGGTAGCCGGCGACCATGCGGAAGTCGGCCTTCAGGTGGGGCAGGAGGAGTTCCTGTACGGCCTCGTCCTCCAGCACCTCGGGCGGCAGACCGCCGAAGAAGCCGACGGCCTGGGTGAAGGCGCGGCCGTCGAGCCGGGCCGCTTCGACCACGCGGCGGGTCGGCAGCAGGGAGGGGGCGCTGCAGCCGGAGACGACGAGCCCGGCGAAGCCCCGTACGCCGTCGAGGCGGCGGGCCACCTCGAAGGCGAGGGCCGCGCCGAAGCTGTGGCCGAAGAGGAGGAAGGGCCGGCCGTCGGTGGTGGCGAGGGCGATGGCGGCGGCGGAGCCGTCGGCGAGTGCGGCGAGGGAGGCGGGGGCCGGTTCGCGGAAGCGGTGGCCGCGGCCGGGCGGGCAGACGGCGAGGACCAGCGCGTCGTCCCCGAGCGCGGACTGCCAGCCGAGGAAGGTCCGGGGGTTGCCGCCGGCGTGCGGGAAGCAGAACACGCGTGCCGCGGGGGCCCCGGCCGCTGCGGTCTCGGAGGTCAGGAACCAGGGGGAGGCAACCACGAGGATCAGCCATTCCTTTGCCGGTCGGTCGGTGGCGGGAGGTGAGGCAGTGCAGTACGGGGCTCCGGGGGCGGATCAGTTCCAGCCAACGTCGTCGGTGGAGGAGGGCGTCGGCGCGGGGGTGGTGCCCGGCTGCGGGTTGTTCCAGCCGACGTCATCGGTGTCACCGGCCACGACGTGCGGGTTCGCGTTGTTCCAGCCGACGTCGCCGAGGCGCAGGTGGCTGCCGGAGTCGGCGGGGAAGGCACCCTGGGTGGCGATGCCGGCGACCGTCGTGCCCAGGCCGAGGGCGATGCCCGCGGTCGCCAGTACGACGCGGCCGCGGATTCCCGAAACACGGCCGGCCGGACGAGTCACCTTGTGGTTCTTCCCCATTTTCCCCAGTCCCCTCAAGTCGTTTCGCCTTTGGCCATTCAAAGGAACGCCAAACCGAGGCGGTTTCCGGCGGTGCTGATCTCCGGTGCGCCTTCTCGGTGTTCGTTCCTGCGGTGAGACCAAATCTCCCCTGCCCGCTCGAGACCAGGTAGACCTACGATGGCTCCGGTTTACGCATTGCGGGAACCCACGGGGTCTCAACCGCCGCAGATGCCTGCATATCGGACAGACAGGGGTGGCAAGTGGACGTAGTCAAATACGTCAAAACCGCACATAGCGGTGCACCTGAGGAGCTGTGCGCGGCCGCGGCAGGGGAACCGCAGGCGTTCTTGCGGGAACTCGCAACGCATCTGGGCCTGCTGGCGGAGGAAGCCGCGCAGCAGGCGGCGGCCGGCCCCGCCCGGGCGCCGGCGCCCGCGCCGGCGACGTGCGGGGAGGAGGTGGTCGGGCCCGGCGTCCGCTATCTGCACGGCCTGGGCAGCATCTCGACGGCGATCAACGACGCCCTGTCGTCGGTCCGGCGGGACATCCTCACCGCCCAGCCCGACGGGGCGCGCCCGAGCGCGGTGCTGAAGGACGCCCTGGAATCCGTACGGCGGCACATCGCGGCGGGGATCGCCATGCGGACGCTGTATCAGCACACCACGAGATTCGACGAGGCGACGAAGGAATACGTCCGCACCGTCACGGAATACGGCGCCCAAGTACGGACACTTGAAGAATTCTTCGACCGTCTGATCATTGTGGACGACGTCGCGTTCATTTCGGCAAACGAGGACCGTACCACGGCGATCTCCATTACCGAACCGACTATCGTACGATTTTTGCGAGACACGTTCGACAAGGCCTGGGACCGGGCGAAACCCTTTCCCTTCGTCCCGCTGCACGCCGCGAAGGCGGCGGACGAAGTGGTTCCGGCGATCCGGGAGTCCATCAGCCGGCTGCTCGTGGAGGGCTACTCCGACAAGGCCATCGCACGCCGCATAGGCATCAGCGAGCGCTCCCTCCAGGCCCACATCGCGGCCATCAAGCAGGACCTCGGCGCCCTCAACCGCCTCCAGCTGGGCTACCTGCTGGGCCGCAACGAAGCGACCTACGTGGTGTGAGGCCGCGTGGCGGCCCGTCAGCCGCCGCTCTCGCGGACCACCCAGTCGAGGTACGCGGCCGAGCCGCCGACGACCGGGAGGACGATCCATTCGGGTACCTGGTAGGGGTGGGTCCGCGCGACCCATTCGGCGAGGGCCGGCAGGCGGTCCCGGCTGGTCTTGTAGGAGACCCGCCACTCGGTGGCCGTCTCGACGCCCTCCTTCCACCGGTAGACGGCGGTGAGGGGGGCGTCGACGTGCGCGCAGGCGGCCAGCCGCTCCTCCACCGCACCCCGGGCGAGCCGCTGCGCCCGGGCCTCGTCGTCGATGGTGGTCTGCGCGATCACGATGTCGGTCGCCACGGCTCTCCTCCCGCCTCGGTCCGGCGACCCTAGCCAGCCGGACCCGCTCCTGGCCAGCGCCTCGTTCAGGCGGTGCGGGCGGTGATGTCGCCGTAGGCGGTGGTGGCGTGGATGGTGAGGGCGGGGGTGCCGCCGGTGTTCTGGAGGGCGTTGTGGATGCGGCCGTAGGAGGTGCCGGCGTCGAGGGAGGCGGTGACGCCGGGGGCGGCGCCGACGGAGATGTCGCCGTGCTCGGTGCGCAGGGTGAGGGTGCCGGCGGTGGCCTCGGTGACGGCCAGGTGGCCCTTCTGGGTGCGGAGGTCGGCGGAGCCGGACAGGCGGCCGACCGTGATGTCACCGGCGGCCAGGGTGATGCGGGCGCCGGCGGTCTCGTCCAGCTTGACGGTGCCGTGGGCGCTGTCCAGGGTGACCTCGCCGAGGCGTCCGACGCCCCGGATCTCCGCGCTGGCCGTCTTCGCCTCGACGTGGGAGCCGGCCGGGAGCTGGACGGTGACCTCGACGGCTCCGGAGGCGCCGAACGCCTGGTTCCTCTGGGGGGTGCTGATGCGCAGGACGCCGTCCCGGTAGTCGACCGTGGTCTCCTCGGCGGCCTTCACGTCGCGGCTCTTGCCGGCGTTCGCGGGCAGGACCTCGACGGTGGTGTCGGCGCGGTCGGCGGCGATGAAGCGGATGTTCCCGGCGGGGACGTCGAGGACGGTGGTGATGGCGGCGGGGGTGGTGAACTTCTGCATGGTGGCCGTTCCTTCGGGCTCGTTGTTTCCGACGACCGAAAAGCTACGGCGCGTTCAGCAACACGGCAACGCATGCGTTGCGCATGACCTCTGTTGATGCAGGTCAGAGCGTTAAAATCGTTGCAACGCCCGTAAATTCAACGCAACGATCCTTCTCCGGCCGTTGCAACGGACAGGAGTTGAACGCTACGGGACGTCCTTGACGAAGACGATCCCGTCGGCGGCCGCCAGGTGGGCCGGGTCGAACGGGGCGTAGCCGAACCAAGGGGATACGCGGGGCTGCGGGCGCCCGTCGCCGAGTGCGGCCGCCAGCGACCGGGGGTCGACGACGCAGCGGTCCTCGGTGCGCGCGTACAGGAGCCCTTCGAGGGTCTCCGGCGGCGGCGCGTCCACACCCCGGTGCCGGAGCGTGCCGAGGGCCGTGGCGACGAAGGCGTACTCCTCGCCGAGCCTCGCGCTCACCAGCGCACCGGCGCTCCACCACTCCAGGAGCTCGCCGCCCATCCGCATCGAGCTCTTCTCCCGTTGGAGGTGCGCGTTGTGGGCGTGGACGAACACCGGCCCGCGTTCGGCGAGGGCGAGGAGGTTCTGGGCCATCATCGCGTCCCGCACCCCGACCAGCCGGGTCATACGGGCGGGCGAGGCGTCGGCCATCCAGTGGTGGTAGCGCAGCAAGCCGAGCGCCGTGCGCCCGTACAGCCGCGCCCGCTCCCAGTCCTCCCGCGAGGCCGCCGCGACCAGCGACGGCATCCGCTCGTCCAGCAGGGCGGCCAACTCATCTGCGTACAGGCGGAGTTGGAGGGCATCGGCCGAGCGCCCCACGGACCGGGCCGGGTCCGTCATCGCAGCGGGTTCGGTCCACCGGCCGTCTGCGCCGAGCAGGCGGTCGAGCGTCTCCCGCGTGCAGGGCAGCAGGTCCGCGTCCACCCGGGCCGCGAGGAAGCCGTGCAGTGCGGTGAGGGCCTGCCGGGGGCTCGCGGCGCCGGTGATCTCCAGCGGGCCGTCGAAGCCGGCGAAGCGCAACTGCTCGTCCTCCGGACGGCCGTCGTTGTGGGCGCGCATCCAGCGCACCAGCTCGCGGTTGGCCGCGGAGGTCCCCCAGCCGTGGCTGATGCCGTGCTCCGTGACCTCGTCCAGGGCGCCCGCACCCGAGGTGACGTGGTCGTCCACGACCAGGCCCCCCATGCAGTCGCTCTCGATCGCGATCGTCCGGTAGCCCTCTTCGACGAGCTGCCGGAAGAGCTCGTTGCGCAGTTCGAGCAGGGTCTCCTCGCCGTGGGTGGGCTCGCCCAGCGCGAGGAGGCGGGGCCGCTCCGGAAGCACGCGCAGGACGGCGGCGGCGTCGACGGCATGGACGGCGTCCTTGATACGAGTCGTCATGCCTTCAACGCTATCGTTGAACCTCCGGTGGAAACTTTTGCGGTGAACGAGCAGGGACATGGCCCAGAACCTTAAAAGCAAGGATCGGCTCAGGCCGGTCGATCTGGCCCGCGGCCACGGCCTCTCCACGCAGGCGGTCCGCAACTACGAGGAAGCCGGCATCCTCCCGGCCGCCGCCCGCACGCCCCACGGCTACCGCACCTACACCCCGCTGCACGCGGGGGCGCTGCGCGCGTTCCTCGCCCTGGTGCCCGGGCACGGCCACCGGACGGCGACGTCGATCATGCGGGCCGTCAACCAGGGCTCCGTCGACGAGGCGCTGCGCCTCGTCGACGAGAGCCACGTCCAGCTCCTGGAGGACCGGCGGACCCTGCACGCGGTGGAACGCGCCCTCCGCGACCTGCACGCGGCCCCGGCGCCCGAGACGCCGGGCGGCACGTTCATCGGACCGCTGGCCGGCATGCTGGGAATCCGGCCCGCGACGCTGCGCAAATGGGAGGACGCCGGGCTGGTGCGCCCGCGCCGCGACCCGCGGACCGGGTACCGCGTGTACGACGAGGCCGCCGTCCGGGACGCCCGCCTGGCCCACCAACTCAGGCGCGGGGGCCACCTGCTGGAGCAGATCGCCCCGCTGATCGCCCAGGTCCGCACGGCCGGCGGGCTGGAGCCCCTGGAAGCCACCCTGCACGACTGGCACACCCGCCTGTCCACCCGCGCCCGGGCGATGCTGACGGGCGCCGCCGAACTGGAGGCCTACCTCCGCGCCCGGGGCTGAGAGCTGTCCCGTACTGGGTCCACGAAGGCCGTGTTGGGTGCCCGGTCGCCGTGCGGCCCACTCGCCGGTCAGACGTCTGCGTCGGCAGCTGGCGGCACGAAGATCTGATCATTTAGCTCGATCGGGGCTGATGGGTCGGATTCGGTCGAGCAGTGGACCGGCGGCGTGGATGATCTTGGGCGGGACGCCACCCCTTTGGGGCATATGGAGGCTCCGGGGCGTTCTTTGCCGATTCTGGAGGATTGATGCGACACCCTGTCTCCCGTCTCAGGACGCGGGCGCTGGCGGTCGGGCTCGCCCTGGCGGCGGCCGCGCTCGTGCCTGCGGGCTCCGCTGGTGCGGCTGATCAGTACGAGTGGGCCGCGCTGGGCGACTCGTACACGGCCGGCGGTTTCGTCGGGACCCCGCAGCCGGCGCTCGGAGATCCGTCGCGGGACGGCTGTGACCGCACCAGCGACGCCTACCCCGGCCTTGTCGAGCGGCAGCTCGACGAATTCCCGCCGGGCAAGCCCGTCCACCTGACCAACGTCAGCTGCGGCAACGCCACCATCGCCGACATCGCCACGGCCAGGCAGACGCCGATCAGCCCGGTCCAGCCCCCCGCCGGAGGCTGGCCCGCCGTGGACCCGCAGATCCAGCGGGCCAAGCTCAACGACCAGACCGACGTCGTCACCATCGGCGTCGGCGGCAACAGCCTGCCCTTTGGCGGCATGCTCCTCAAGTGCCTCGAACTGGGCGCGACGCCCGGCAAGTCCTGCCGCGATTACTACACCACCCCGCCCGAGGGGGAGGAGAGCATCCAGGACAAGCTCGCCCGAGTCCAGGACGAGTACATCCAGATGCTGGCCAAGGTGCACGAGGCCGCACCCAACGCCAAGGTGATCACCGTCGGCTACCCGGCCGTCCTGCCGGAGGACGGCAGCACCTGCAACCGAGCGTCCCTCACCGAGCTGAGCTGGATCAAGCACGCCGACATCGACTGGCTCCGTGACGACGTCCTCAAGCCGCTGAACAGCACGATCCAGCGGGTCACGTCGTTCTTCGGCGACCGCTACGTCGACGTCTACTCCTCCAGCGTGGGTCACGACGCCTGCCAGCCCGCGGACACCAAGTGGGTCGAGGGAATCTGCGGCAACGCCGCGGACTACTGGCCCACCAAACTCGCCGGCACCGCGCTGAACTGCGGTCTCGTCAACAAGCGCGTCACCCTGGTCCACCCCAACGGTGAAGGACACGCCAACACCGCCGTACACGTCGAACGAGCCGTCCGCATCGCTCTCCTCGACCACTGACCGACCTCCCACCGGCGCCAGTGCCCCGGCCCCGCGGAACCGCGGACCGGGGCACTCCGGCCAACCGCCGCGACGGGCGTCTTCCTTGCTGTTCGGGGCGTCGAAGTCGGCGGCGGACCGCATCATCGACCACCTCGGCCCCCGGGACAGCCCGGGGGTGACCGCAAAGTCCCTCTCTTCCGGATCACGCCGGCTGCTTCGCCGCGGCCACCGCCTTCGTGGGCCGCGCCGGCCGGCTGCGCGACACCGCGACGCCGCCCAGGCAGATCGCGCCGCCCACCAGCGTCAGCCAGCCCGGGACCTCGTCCAGCAGGGCCCAGGCGATGAGGACCACCACGGCCGGCACCGCGTACGTCGTCGCCCCCATCTTCCCGGCGGTGGTCCGGGACAGGGCGTACGTCCAGGTGGTGAAGGCGAGGGCGGTCGGGAAGAGCCCCAGGTAGACCATGTTGAGGGTGGCGGACAGGGGCGCCCGCGGAAGTTGTTCGAGGAGCTGCCCGGCGAAGGGCAGGGTGCAGACGGTGCCGACGAAGCAGCCGTACGTCGTCACCTGGAGCGGGTTCGCGTACCGCAGCGCGGGCTTCTGCGAAACCACCCCGGCCCCGTAGGCGAGCGCGGCGACCAGGCAGAGCAGCACACCGGTCAGGGACGAGGCGCCGCCCTTCGAGGTGGACATCCCCACGACGACCGCCCCCGCGAAGGAGACGCCCATCCCCGCCAGCAGCATCGGCGGGAACCCCTCCTTCAGCATCCACCCGCTCAGCAGGGCGATGACGAGGGGCCCGATGTTGACCACCATGGCGGCGGTGCCGGCGTCGACGCCCTGTTCACCCCAGTTCAGCGCCACCATGTACAACCCGAACCACAGCACCCCGGAGGCCATGATCCCGGGCCACGCCTGACGCGGCGGCAGCGGCGTGCGTTTGACCAGCAGTACGGCGCCGAGCGCCACCGAAGCGGTCAGCAGCCGGCCCAGCGCGAGCGCGCCGGGACCGAAGTGCTCCGCCGACGCGCGGATGGAGACGAACGCGGAGGCCCACATGGCGACGGTGACGGAGGCGGCCGCGAGGGCACGCCGATCGGTCCTGGTTCGAAAGGCACCAGCCGTTTGGTCCATGCCGGCCAACGTACCGACGGCCACCGGCCCTGCCTAGGTCGTCTCCGGCGTTCGCGCCATGGCGGCAGAGAGCCGTCAGAAGGCCGTCAGGGGGCGCTCAGCGGGGCATCAGAACGGCCCGCCGACCGCCGCCGGACGCCGGTGCGGCAGTCCCCCGGCGCGGCGGCAGGTGGATGCGCCGGATCCGGGAGCCGACCCGGGCGGCGGGGCTCAGCCGGCCTTCTCGCACGCGTCCGTGAGCAGCAGCTTCTTCTGCGGTTTGCCCATCGCGTTGCGGGGGATCGCGGGGACGAAGCGGACCTCGCGCGGGCGCTTGTGCACCGACAGGTGCGCGGCGACGAAGTCGGTCAGTTCGGCGCCGGTGACGCCCGCGGCGACGACGAAGGCGACGATCCGCTGGCCGAGGTCCGCGTCCGGGACGCCGACGACGGCCGCCTCGGCCACATTGGGGTGGTCCAGCAGGGCGTTCTCGATCTCGCCGGCGCCGATGCGGTAGCCACCGGACTTGATCATGTCGATGGAGGCGCGGCCCACGATGCGGTGGACGCCGTCCTGAGGGTCGACGGCCGCGATGTCACCCGTGCGGAACCATCCGTCGGCGGTGTACGCGGCCGCGGTCGCCTCGGGCCGGCCCAGGTACCCGGAGAACAGCGTGGGCCCGGTCAGCTGGAGTTCGCCGATCTCGGCGCCCGGCTCGGCGGCGATGCGGGTGCGGATCCCGGGGAGCGGCGTGCCGACGGTGCCGGGGCGGACCTCGCCGCCCGCGCGGCCGCTGACGGTGATCAGGGTCTCGGTCATCCCGTAGCGCTCGACGGGGCGGTGGCCGGTGAGGCGCTCCAGGTCCCGGAAGACGGGCGCGGGCAGGGCGGCGCTGCCGGAGACGAGGAGGCGGGCCCCGGACAGCGCGGCGGCGGACTCCGGTTCGGCGGCGATACGGGACCACACGGTCGGCACCCCGAAGTACAGGCTGCCGCCCGCGGCGGCGTAGGCCGCCGGGGTCGGGCGGCCGGTGTGCACGAGGCGGCTGCCGGTGCGCAGGGCGCCGAGGACGCCGAGCACGAGGCCGTGGACGTGGAACAGCGGGAGCCCGTGCACCAGGGTGTCCTCGGCGCTCCACTGCCAGGCTCCGGCGAGGGCGTCGAGGTCGGCGGCCAGGGCGGCGGCGGTCAGGACCACGCCCTTGGGCGGGCCGGTGGTGCCGGAGGTGTACAGGATCAGCGCGGGGTCCTGCGGGCCGCCGCCGCGGGGCGGGGCGGCAGCCCGCCGGGCGAAGTCGACGCCGATCTCGACGGCGCCGGAGTCCCGCAGGACGTGTTCGCGTTCGGCGGGGCCGGCGTCCGGGGGCAGCGGTACGAAGGGCACCCCGGCCAGGAGCCCGCCGACGGCCGCCGCCACGGTCTCCAGGGAGGCGGTCGCCGTCACGGCGAAGGCGGGGGCTCCGGCGACGTCGGCGGCGACGGCGCCCGCCGCCCCGAGCAGTTCCTCGTACGAGGCGGTACGGCCGGCGACGCACAGGGCGTCCTCGCGGTCGCCGTACGTCCCGTCAAGCGCGGTCAGCACGCGGCTCCTCCCGGTCGGTGGGCTGGCGGACCCCAGGCTACGTCCCCCGGCCGGCGACCGGCCCGAGCGGCCCTCGTCCCGGGCGGGGGGAACGGGCCCGCCCGGCGGCGCGCTGCCCGGCCGCCCGGGCCCGGCCGTGTGCCGTGCAGCCGTTCCGGAGCGCGGAGACGGTCGGCAGGGTGCGGCTCGAGACGCTGCGCGAAAGGCCGCCCCGGCCGGCGGGCCGGGGCGGCCGGGGGGCCGGGGGGGGCGGGCTCAGATGACGCCCTGGGCCAGCATCGCGGTGGCCACGCGTTCGAATCCGGCGATGTTGGCGCCCGTGACGTAGTCGCCCCGGGCGTCGTAGCGGGCGGCCGTCTCGTACGCGACCTCGTGGATCCCGCTCATGATGGCGGCGAGTTCCGACTCGACCCGGTCGCGGGTCCAGGCCGCGCGGCCCGCGTTCTGGGCCATCTCCAGGGCGCTGACCGCGACGCCGCCCGCGTTGGCGGCCTTGCCCGGGCCGAAGGCGACGCCCGCCGCCTGGAAGAGGTGCACCGCCTCGGGGGTGGTGGGCATGTTGGCGCCCTCCGAGACCGCCTTGACGCCGTTGCCGATGAGGGCGCGGGCGTCGTCGGCGCCGAGTTCGTTCTGGGTCGCGGAGGGGAAGGCCAGGTCGGCCGGCACCTCCCAGACCCGGGCGCCGGGGACGAACGTGGCGGAGGGGCCGCGACGGGCCGCGTACTCGCTGACGCGTCCCCGCTCGACCTCCTTGACCTGCCGCAGCAGCGCCAGGTCGATGCCCTTGTCGTCGACCACGTAGCCCTGCGAGTCGGAGCAGGTCAGCGGGTGGGCGCCGAGCTGCTGAAGCTTCTCGATCGTGTACAGGGCCACGTTCCCGGAGCCGGAGACCACGGCCGTCAGGCCGTCCAGGGACTCCCCGCGCACCTTCAGCATCTCGGCGGCGAACAGGACGCTGCCGTAGCCGGTGGCCTCGGGCCGGATCGCGGACCCGCCCCAGCCCTGCCCCTTGCCGGTCAGCACCCCGGCTTCCCAGCGGTTGGTGATGCGCCGGTACTGGCCGAACAGGTAGCCGATCTCGCGGCCGCCGACGCCGATGTCCCCGGCCGGGACGTCGGTGTGCTCGCCGATGTGGCGGTGGAGTTCGGTCATGAAGGACTGGCAGAAGCGCATGACCTCGGCGTCGGACCGGCCGTGCGGGTCGAAGTCGCTGCCGCCCTTGCCGCCGCCGATGCCGAGCCCGGTCAGCGCGTTCTTGAAGATCTGCTCGAAGCCGAGGAACTTCACGACGCCGATGTCCACGGAGGGGTGGAAGCGCAGGCCGCCCTTGTACGGGCCCAGCGCGCTGTTGAACTCCACCCGGTAGCCGCGGTTGACGTGGACGTGCCCGTGGTCGTCCGTCCACGGCACCCGGAAGATGATCTGCCGCTCCGGCTCCACGAGCCGCTCGACGAGCCCGGCCTCGGCGAACTCGGGGCGCGCCGCGAAGACGGGGGCGAGGGTGTCCAGCACCTCCCGTACGGCCTGGTGGAACTCGGGCTGGGCGGGGTTGCGGCGCTCGATGTCGGACCGCAGTGCGTCCAGCCTGTGCTTCGGGTCGGTCACGGTCTGATTCCTCTCCGGCGTCCTGGCGGGCGTGCGGGCCCAGCCCGGAGGGTACCGCGCGGCGGGGCCGCCCTTGGACAGGCCATCCTGCCTGCACCCGCGGCGCGTTGGGCTCGTGCGATGCGACGAGGGGTGGCGCGGGTACGACCGTGGGATCGGCCGGAGAGGGGCGCGCACCAGGGTGGACGGGCCGCGGATGGGCGAGAATCCGGCCAACGGGGTGCGGCAGGTGCCGTACGTCCGACACGGCTACCTGCACGGGGGACAACGTGGAAACGGCACGGTTCGCGTCACTGATCGCTGCGACGATCACCATGGGCCTGGTCAGCGGCCTCTTCTACGGCTTCTCGGTGGCGGTGATGCCCGGGCTGCGCGCCTCGTCCGACCGCACGGTGGTCGAGACGATGCAGCGGATCAACGTGGCCATCCTCAACGGGTGGTTCCTGCTCGGCTACGTGGGTGCGCTGCTGTTCACCGGGCTGGCCCTGGGCCTGCACCTGCCGGGTGGCGGGCGGCACGCGCTGGTGCCGCTGGCGGGGGCGTTCGTCGCGTACGTCCTCGCCATGGTGGTCACCGGCCGGGTGAACATCCCGCTCAACAACGCCCTGGAGCAGGCCGGCCCGGCGGACCGGATCGCCGATCCGGCCGCCGTGCGCCGCGCGTTCGAGGGACGCTGGGTCCGCGCGAACGTGTGGCGCACGGCCTTGTGCACGGTGGCGTTCGGACTGCTGGCGTGGGCCCTGGTCCTGCACGGGCAGCACGCCTAGGCGGGGTCTTTCGGATCAGGCCGGATCGGGCCGGGTCAGCCCGCGGCGGCACGGGGCGCGCCGCGCCCGCGGTCAGCGGGCGGTGGCGCGGCCGTGGAGGAGGAGGGCCCGGGCGAGCGCCGTGAGGGCGGCGGTGCACAGCAGGGTGCGCAGGATGTTGGTGGTGACCCAGGTGCCCTTGAACTTCTCCAGCACCGCGAAGTCGGTCAGTCCCGCCGCGTCGCCCGCGTCGGCGAGCTCGTTGTTCAGCGGGATGTTCACCGCGAAGGTGATGGCGAGGACGACGAGGTAGGCGAGGGCGGCGGCGGCCGCCCACACCGCCGGCCCCCGTCTGCCCTGGCGGTGCGCGACGACCGCGGCGGCGGCGGTGGCGAGCAGGGCGAGGACGAAGGCGCTGCCGAAGAGGCCGTTGCCGTCGATGGCGGCGTTGAAGTTCTGCATGGCGGTGACGTACGTACGGTCGTCGCCGGCGGCCAGTCCCGGCATCACCGAGACGTCGAAGGCGAAGAACAGACCCGCCATCAGGCCGATGAGGACGGTGGAGAGTCCGAGCAGGAGGGTGGCGGCCCTGCTGGTCGCGCTGGGCGGTGTGCCGTGTTCCGGGTTCATGGATGCGTCCTCGCCTACTGGCTGGTTACCGGCGGGCCCCCTGCCCGCACGCGCAGTGATCGTGGCATCAGAACCGGTGCCGTACCAGCGGTTTCCCCGAGAAAGCCGGACGGTCCGGGGAGTTCTCCCCGGCCCGTCCACATGGCGGAATACCGACGGCGGGTCAGCCGTGGACCCGACCGAGGTCGAGGCCGGCGGCGTCCGCTGCCAGGGCCGCCACGTCGTCCTCGCCGCCGGCTCCAGCCGCGCTCGCTGCCCGGCCTCACCACCGCTGCCGTGCGCGGTACGGTCCTTGGGGCGCCGCGCCTCGTGCGCACCGGGCGCGGCGGCCGGCTTCAGGCGTTCTCGAGTCCTCCTCCACCGGCGGCGCGCAGCATGTCCCCCGCACGACCTCGCGGCGGTGCGGAGGGGTGGGGCGACGACGATGGCCGAGGACACGCGTGGTACGGCGCAGGGGGGCCTGGCCGTCCTCTTCACCGGGCAGGGCAGCCAGCGGCTCGGGATGGGCCGCGGGCTGTACGGGACGTTCCCCGTGTTCGCCGATGCCTTCGACGCCGTGTGCGCGCAGCTGGGCGGCGGGCTCAAGGAGGCCGTCTTCGGCGAGGACGCCGACGCCCTGGACCGGACCGGGACCGCGCAGGCGGCCCTCTTCGCGGTCGGGGTCGCGCTGTACCGGCTGGTCGAGTCGTGGGGTGTCGTACCGCGGTTCGTCGGCGGGCACTCCGTCGGTGAGATCGCCGCCGCGCACGTGGCGGGGGTGCTGTCGCCGGCCGGCGCCGCCGCGCTCGTCAGCGCGCGGGGACGGCTGATGGAGGCGCTGCCCGAGGGCGGGGTGATGGTCGCCGTCCAGGCGGGCGAGGACGAGGTGGCGCCGCTTCTGGTGCCCGGCGTGGCCATCGCCGCCGTCAACGGGCCCCGGGCCGTCGTCGTCTCCGGCGCGCGTGCGGCCGTACGGGACGTGGTCGCGCGGCTCGCGGAGCAGGACGTCAAGTCGAAGGCGCTGCGCGCCGGCCACGCCTTCCACTCGCCGCTCATGGATCCGATGCTGGAGGAGTTCCGCGCGGCCCTCGCGGGCATCGAGTTCCGGCTGCCCCGGATCACCTTTGTCTCCGCGCTGACCGGCACCGTCGTCACCGACGAGGTCGCGCGGCCCGACTACTGGGTCCGCCACGTGCGCGGAGCCGTCCGGTTCCACGACGCCGTCCGCACCCTGCGGGCCCGGGGCGCCACCACCCTCCTCGAACTGGGCCCCGACGCGGTCCTCACCACCATGGCCCGCGCCTGCCTGGGCGACGGCAGCACCGCTTTCGTCCCGGCCCTGCGCCGCGGCCGGCCGGAGGAGCAGACGCTGGTCGGCGCGGTCTCCGCGCTGCGCCGCCGGTCCGGGGCCGGCCGGCCGCCCCGGGTGCCGCCGGAGGCGTACGCGTTCGGGCAGGCGGGGCGCCGGCCGGAGTCCGGGACGGCGGCGGCGGTGCGTGCGCCTGCCGCACTGCCCGCCGGGGCGGCGGGCGGGGGCACCTTCGCGGGGCTGCTGCGCGGGGCCCGGGCGCAGGGCCGGACCGCCGAGGGCGCGGCGCTGCTGATGGCGGCGGCCGAGCTGCTGCCCGGCTACGACGCACGGTCGGGGGTGGAGCGCTGGCCGGCTCCGGCGCGGCTGGCGCCGCCGCGGGAGGGGGCGGCGGACGTGTTCGCGTTCCCCTCCCTGGGCGCGGCCTCCGGCCCGCACGAGTACCGGGCGCTGGCGGCGGCCCTGGACGGCCGGCGGGGCCTGACGGTGCTCGCGCACCCGGGCTTCGGGGGTGATCCGGTGCTGCCGCGCAGCCGGCAGGCCCTCGTACGGGCCCAGGCGGAGGCGGTGGCCGAGGCGGCGGGCGGGGCGCGGCCGGTGCTGCTGGGGCACTCCTCCGGCGGGTGGATCGCGCACGCGGTGGCCCGGGAGCTGCCGGAGGTCGGCGGGGAGGCGGCCGCCGTCGTCCTGCTCGACACGTACGCCCGGGACGCGGGCCTGCACGGCCTGGTGGCGTTGACGGAGCGTCTGCTGGACCCGGCGGGCCCGCTGGGCGTGCCCGAGGACGGACGGCTGCTCGCGATGGGCGGCCACCTGCGGGTGTTCGCGGACTGGACGCCCGAGCCGGCCGCGGCGCCCACGCTGCTGGTGCGCGCCTCGGCGTCCGCGGCCTCCGCGGCGGGCGGCTGGGAGTACGCGGACCACCTCGCGGAGGTGGACGGCGACCACTTCTCCCTGCTGGGCGCGGACGCGGGCGCCGTGGCGGACACCGTGGACGGCTGGCTGCGGGACGTCACCGGCTGACGGCGAACGGCCCCGGCCGGCCGGCTGCCGTTCGCGGGCCATTGTCGACGGCGGGGCCCCGGGCAGGGACCGAATGCCGGTGCGGGACGCCCGCTCGAGTGGGAATCCGGCGGAATTCCGTTCAGGTAGGGGCGGGGCGGCCGGCGGGAATACGGAGAAAGGCTGCCGCGATCCGATGGGGTATTCGGATGGCGGCAGCCCGGGCGGGGTGCGGGGTGATTCAGCCGGCCTTCCGGCGGAAGGTCCGGCTCTGGCCGTGGGGGCCGTTGTAGCCCTTGAGCTTCAGATGGCCCTCGCTGTTCGCCTGCCGGGAGCGGGAGATCCGGGCCTTGCGCTCCAGAGCCTCCCGGAACTCCGCCTTGCCGTCGCTCTCGGCGGCCTGGTTTTCCGGCGTATCGGTCACGGGTACCTCCTGCGTTCTTTTCCGGAGCGGTCTTATGGTGACATCCGCGTGCTCCCTCCGGCGACCCCGTTTCACGGTGGTCGGCGGAATTCCGGCGGAGAAAGCAGAAGGGCCCGGCCGCAACTCGGTGGGGAGTTGCGGCCGGGCCCTTCGATCAGGCGGTGCGGCCGGCGGGTTCCGCGGCGCCGTCAGTGCCGGACGGGTTCCGGCTCACCCGGCACGGGACGCGAGCACGGCCGGCTCGTGACGGGACACGGCGTGCGCGTCCTCCCCGTCCTCGAGGACCGCGGCGGCGGCGCGGTCGAGGATGGACATGGCCCAGCCCGGCAGGTCCTGCTCCATGTCCGCCGCCGCGCTGGCCCAGCGCTGGCGCCGGTCGCGGGAGACGTTCACCTGGATCCGCATGCCGATGGCGTTCCGGTCGTTCTGCTCGTCCGCCTCGCGCGCGGCCTTCACGCGGGCGCGCAGGAAGTTCCGGGACCAGTTGAGCCGCTCGGCCCGGTCCATCCAGTAGTCCTGTTCCTGCTCCGGCAGGCTCGCCAGTTCGGCGTGGTGCTGGAAGCTCAGCGCCGGCCGCCTGCGCACGGGCGCGAACCGCCGTGCCACCCAGGCGTAGTTCCTCAGCGTCTGGTAGTCGAGGTCGGTCTCCTCGACCGCCCGCCGGTAGCGGTCCGGGTAGGACGACTGGCCGTAGATGAGCCAGTCCCCGAGCCACCAGGCCGACGAGTCCGCAGCGGCGAACAATCGATGTCCAATCGTCCTCCAATCGTCCATGGATATCCCGGAAGGCATTTCCAGTACGGTTCGGCGCGCAGCGACCTGCTCGACGGCCCCGGCACGTCTCTCGACGGCCGCTTGCGCAGCCTGTCGAAAGACTCCGAACCGTTCCCTCGTTTTTACATCCCCCATGACGATCCTTCAGAGCTATCGATTCACTTGAGACAGTCCACACCACTGTACCCAGCCACGAGTGCGTCCCGTCCCGCCCGTCGGCGTCCTGTCGGGGATGAACTCGGGATTACGTGAAGATACGGCGAAGGAGATGTGTGAACCTGCGAACCGGGCCGCTCGGCGTCAAGACCGGTCCTCCGGGTTTCCGGCGTCGTGCACGAAGAGTGCGACCTGGACGCGGTTGTTGAGGCCGAGTTTGGTCAGGATGCTGGAAACATGGGTCTTCACCGTGGAGACGCCGAGATACAGCGCCTCGCCGATTTCCGCATTCGATTTCCCCTGGCCGATACCGAGGGCCACCGCCCGCTCCCGCTCGTTGAGGACCGCCAGCCGCTCCTCGGCGTCCCGCCTGCGGCTGCCGTCCGGCAGGGACACGACCCGGTCGATGAGCCGCCGCATGACGGGCGGCGACAGCACCGGCTGGCCCTGGGCCACCCGCCGGATGGCGGCGACGATCTCCGCCGGCGGGGTGTCCTTCAAGGCGAAGCCGGCGGCGCCCGCGCGCAGCGCACGGAGCACGTACTCGTCGGCGTCGAAGGTGGTCAGCACCAGCACTTCGGGGGCGTCGCTCATCGCGCGCAGCGCCTCGGTGGCCGCCAGCCCGTCCATGACCGGCATGCGGATGTCCATCAGCACCACGTCGGGACGGTGCCGGCGCGCCAGCTCGATCGCCTCGGCGCCGTCACCGGCCTGGGCGACGATGCGCAGGTCCTGGGCTCCGCCCAGCATCACCGACAGCCCCATGCGCACCAGCGGGTCGTCGTCGGCGATCAACACGTCGACCGTGGGCTGCTCGGCTGAGGTCATGCGGTGAGCATAACCGCAGCAGAACGGCCCCCGAGGCCCCCGCGCGGGGGGCGGGGCGGCGACGGCGCACGGCACGGAAGTCGAGGCGCGGAGGGCACTTTGGTCCCGTCCGGCGGCCGGACCGCGGTGCTTCGGTCGCGCCGGGATGTACCGGTGAGGGATCTGCGGCACGGACAGGTCTTCCTAGCCTGACGGCATGCCAAAATTCCTTCAGTTCGCGGGAGCCTTCCTCGTCGTCGCCGGGATCAGCGGCACCATCGACCAGTTGGCGGTACAGCCCTTCCTGAGCCCGGTGCTCAACTTCGTCAACCTGTACGTGGTCCCCCACATCTCCGCGCTCCACGGGTACGAAGTCATCTGCAACCTCTCCCTGTCGGTCCTGGGAGTCATCCTGGTCATCGTCGCCGACGGTGCCCGAAAGACCGCCGTCTGAGCCGTGCCGCACGCGTGCCACGAGTCCGGCGGACACCATCCGTAAGAACAGGACGACGGCCGCCGAACCGTGTCCTACGTGGTGAGGTGATCGCCGAGGTGGCCAGGGGCCAGGGCACGTGGAGCTGGGTGGTTCCGGACGGGCTGTGGGAGGCGGCGAAACCGCTGATCCCGCCGCCCAGGGTGCGGCCGCAGGGCGGCGGGACCCCGGACACGCCTGACGAGACCGTCTTCGCCGCGATCGTGTACGTGCTGGTCAGCGGGTGCGCCTGGCGGGCGCTGCCGCCCTGCTTCGGCATATCGAAGTCGACGGCGCACCGCCGGTTCCTGCTCTGGTCGCGGTCCGGGGTGTGGGGCCGCCTGTACGAGGCGACGGCCCCGCACGGCGACGGCTCGGACGTGTCGGTGCTGACGCGGGTGCTCCTGGACTCCGCGCGCGCCCGGTACGCCGGGGCGGGCCCCCCGTCCCGCGACGGACTCGGCCCGGGGCGCCGGATTCCGCGGTGCGCCCTGTGCCGGCACCGCCGGACCTGCCCTTCCTCCCCGGCCGGCCGGCCGGCGCACGGGGGCGGACCGCGGGTGCCGCGCGGCGGCTGACGGCTCCCGCGGCGGCCCGCGCGCGCCGCCACATGGGACACGGCCTTCGTGCGCGACTCCGGCCGCAGGGGGAACAGCGCCCGGCCCGCGCCGGGTTGTGACGCAGGGACGCCCGCGGCTGTCCCGCCGGCGGGACGCGCCGGCGGGAGGCGTCGGCGGGAGGCGTCGGCGAGCCGCACGAGCGGGACGCGAGCAGGTTCAGACCATCCTCATAGGACCGCGGATCACGATCGGACCCGCGGGTTCACAGCACCATTTACCACCCTTGCGAAAACTCGAACGCCGTACACATGGCAGCCGGGTTCAGTGAAAGGAGCAGAAAGACATGCTCGACCACGCCAAGGAGAATCCCGTCACCGTCAGCCCCTCTACGGCGTTTGGTCAGGCCATCCGAAGAAGAACGACGCTCTCCATCCCGCGTGGCATGTCGATGGAGGCCTGGAGCAGCCTCGGGCAGCAGATAGAGGCGATTTCCAATTCCTCTTCGTGGTGGCTCGGAGACTGGCTCATCTACGGTCAGAGCGAATTCCCGAACCGCTACAAGCACGCGATAGCGCAGACGTCGCTCGACTATCAGACCCTGCGGAACTACGCCTGGGTCGCCCGTAGTTTCGCACCGCACCAGCGGCTGGCCGAGCTGAGTTTCCAGCACCATGCCGAGGTGGCGGGCATGGATCCCGAGGAGCGGGGCCGGCTGCTGAGCCAGGCGGCGGAGCAGGGCTGGTCCCGCAACGAACTGAGGCGGCAGGTCCGGGCGCGCAAGTCACCGGTCGAGGAAGAGCGTCCCGTTCCGCTGAAGATCAAGCCGAACGACGATCAGCGAGAACGCTGGCAGGCCGCCGCGCAGCACACGAGGCAGGATCTCCTGACGTGGATTACCGCGGCTCTCGACGACGCCGTGGAGTCCATTCCGGCCGTCGGCAGCTGAGTTCTCGTATTCCGTGTTCCGCTCTTCTTACGAGGGCATATCGGCGGTGCACCATGACGGTATGACTGGAGCAGAGGCGCCTTCCCCGGCGCTGTCGATCGGAACGCCCCGCGACCGGATCCGCCCGCCCCGCCACCGCGTGGAGAGGCGGGCGGTCTGGTGGTGGACGATCCGGGTCGTCATCTCCACGGCCGTCGTCCTCGGGACACTGGGGCTCACGTACTGGCTCTGGGACGCGTCCCGGCCCTGGCTGGGGCCGGGGCTCGTCATCCTGGCGGCCGGCCACGCGGTCACCGCGGTGCTCATGCCGAGCCTGCGGTACCGCGTCCACCGCTGGGAGTGCACCGAGCACGCCGTGTACGACCTCAAGGGCTGGCTCGTGCGGGAGTGGCGCATCGTCCCCGTGTCCCGCATCCAGAGCGTGGACGTGGTCCGCGGCCCCGTGCAGCAGTGGCTGGGCCTGGCCACGCTCCGGGTGGTGACCGCTTCCCACGAGGGCCACGTCAAGATCGTCGGGCTCGACGCCGACGTGGTCGCGCGGACCGCCGCCGAACTCACCGCCCTCACCCAGGCCACGCCCGGAGACGCGACGTGAGCGCCCTGGACGCCGCCCGGACGGACGCGGCGGCGCCCGAGGACGACCTCGACGGGGCGCCCTGGCAGCGCCTGGACGGGCGGCTGATCTGGGTCAACCTGATGCGGCTCCTGCTGTCGCTGGCGCCGACCGTCCTGTCGGTCCTCTTCTTCGGCACCGGACGGCGCCTGTCGGACCTGTGGCCCGCGATGGCCGCCACCGGCGTCGGCGTCGTCATCAGCGTCGGCGACGTCGTGCGGTGGCTGCGCACGCGCTACCGGATCACCGGGGAGCTCGTCGAGATCAGGACCGGCCGCATCATGCGGGTCTACCGCCAGGTGCCGCGCGACCGCATCCGCGCCGTCGACCACAAGGCCCGGCTGCGCCACCGGCTCGCGGGTCTGCGCGTGGTGGTCATCAGCTCCGGCGGGGCCCGGCCGGCGCTGCGGCTCGACGCGGTCTCCAGGGAGAGCGCGCAGGCCCTGCGCCTGGAGCTGATGCGCGGCGTCCCCGACCCCGAGGCGGAGCAGACCGCGTCCTTCCGGGAGACCCCCATCGCGCGGGTGCGCTGGTACTGGATCTTCTACAACGTCATCAACATCTGGGGGATGCTGGTCGGGGCGCTGATGCTGTGGAGCCTGGACTCCATGGCGGAGCTGGTCGGCCTCGACCTCACCGGTGCGATCGGCGGCGTCGTCGACCGCCTCGCCCCCGGCCGCTGGGGCTCGTACGCGCTGTGGGGCGCCGTGGTCTTCCTGCTCGGCTTCCTCGCCCTGGCCACCGGCTTCGTGCAGGACAACTGGCACTTCACGCTGGTGCGCAGGTTCAAGGAGGACGGCAGCGAACTCATCACCCGGCAGGGGCTGATGTCCACCCGCGAGGTGCACCGCGACGACCGCCGGCTGCGCGGGGTGCAGCTCAGCGAACCGCTGTTCTGGCGCTGGATCGGTCTCACCGAGACGGCGGTCGTCTCCACCGGGCTCGCGAGCTGGTCGCTCACCGGGGAGCCCGCCAGCAGCATCCTGCCGCGCGGCCCCGTCCGCGAGGCCAGGAGGGTGGCGGCCCTGGTCCTGCCCGGCCCGGCGCGGCCCCTGGAGGCGCCGTTGCGCCGGCACCCCCGCGGCGCGCTGCTGCGCAGGCTGCTGTGGGCGGTGGCCTCCTGCACCGGGCTGTCGGGGCTGGCCGCCTGGCTGGGCGCCACGGGAGCGGTCCCCGGGTGGGTCTGGGCGGTGCCGCTGTGGGCGCTGCCGCTCGCCGCCGCCGGGGCCGTGGTCGCGTTCCGCGCCCTGGGGCACGCGTACGCGCAGCCGTACCTCGTGATGCGGCACGGCCTGTCCCGGCGTCAGACCTCGGCGCTGCGGCGGGAGGCGGTCCTCGGCCTGAGGATCCGCCAGTCCGTGGTGCAGCGGTGGCTGGGGCTGGTGAGCGTGGCCACGCCGACCGCTGCCGGACTGCGCATCTACCAGGCCCCGGACATGAGCGTCGAGCAGTTCGTGACACTGGCCGGCGAGGCCGTTCCCGAGCTGCTCGCGGAGTTTCTCGAAGGCGGCGCACGGGAGAATCGCCCCGCCCCCGCAAGTAATGCCCGGTGACAGCTCCCGGCTTTCCGGCCGATACGGAATGATCTGGGTCGGCGATCCGCCTCCCGAAGTGAATCCATGTGCCCTGCGGGCTTCCGCCCCGGCCTCTCCGCAGCAGCACGAGAGTTGTCACCACCGGATTTTATGGAGTACATAGAAATGTGGCGAACCAAGCTGACCGACGGGTTTTCCGTGAGTGCGCTCGGCCTTGGCTGCAGTTCGATGTCCCACGGCTACGGAGCCGGTCCGCGGGATGACGAGGAATCCACCCGCGTCATCCACCGGGCCCTGGAACTCGGCATCAACGTCTTCGACACGGCCGATGTGTACGGTCCGTTCAGCAATGAGGAACTCCTCGGCCGCGCGCTGGAACACCGCGGGGACGACGTCGTCATCGCGACCAAGTGCGGAATGATCGCCCAGCCCGACGGGAAGTTCGTCCGCGACGGCCGGCCCGAACACCTCCGCCGGGCCTGCGAGGCGTCCCTGCGCCGGCTTCGGACGGACACGATCGGCCTCTATCAGCTGCACCGGGTGGACCCGGCCGTGCCGATCGAGGAAACGTGGGGCGCCCTCGGCGAATTGGTCACCGAGGGAAAGGTGCGCGGCCTCGGAATTTCGCACGCCACCGGCGAGGAACTCGAGCGGATCCACGCGGTCTTCCCGATCACGGCGGTGCAGTACGAGCTGTCGGTGTGGTCGCAGCAGAACAAGCGGGACGTCCTGCCCTGGTGCCGGCGCAACGGCGTCGGGTTCCTCGCCTTCGCGCCCATCGGACGCGGCTACCTCTCCGGCCGGGTCGCGCACGAGCACCTGCACCCGGACGACTCACGGGTCCGGGACCCGCGGTTCGGGGCGGATGCCATGCGCGCCAACCGGGCCATCCTCGACGGCCTTCAGGAGATCGCCGCCCGCCACGAGGGCGCCACCGCCTCCCAGGTGGCGATCGCCTGGGCGCTGGCGCAGGGCCCGGACGTGGTCCCGATCCCGGGTACGCGGCACCTGCACTGGCTGGAGGAGAACGTGGCGGCCGCCGGCCTGCGGCTGACCGCGGCGGAGCTGAGCCTGCTCGACCAGCTGCCGACGGCGGTGGGCGACATGCGCTGGGACAGCCTCCGGGCCGGCCGCGCGCCCGCACCGCAGGCGCCGGACGCGGGGGGCGGCACGGCGGACGGGACCTGACGGCCGTCTTCCGCACGCCCACGCCTCCCCGACCGATTGGATCCCGACGTGCTCTTCCCGCACACCGCTTCCCGCCGCCTCGCGTTCCGCCCCGCCTCCACCCGCCACCACTCGGAACTCGTCCGCACCATGCTGCGCACCGGCATAGAGAGCGTCAGCCCTTCGGCGCGCGGGGAGGGCCGCGACCTGTCGAAGTGCGACGCCGCCTTCGTCGTCACCGCGCGGGGCAGCGGGGACGTCCTCGGGTTCAGCACGCTGCACGGGCTGAATCCCGCGGGGCACGTCAAGTCCGGGGTCTATCTGGACCCCCGGCGCGCCCGGCTCGGGGTCGGTTCCGAGGCGATCTACCTGACGATCAACTACGCCTTCGCGATGTTCGACGTCGACAAGGTCATCGCGCAGACCACGGAGGCCACCTTCGGCTCGGTCGGCCTGACCCCCGACAGCAGTCAGGCCACCGCGGTGCTGCGGGAGCACCTCTACTTCCGCGGGCGCCACTGGGACCTGCACACCTTCGAACTCGGGCGCGCCGAGTGGGAGCGCCACGTCGACGGCGCCCTGGGGGGCGTCCTCGGCCCCGGGCTGAGCTGGCGCCGGGCCCCCGCAGGGCCCGCCCCCGCGCCCTTGCGCCCCCGCCCCGCGGCCTGACGCCGCCGGGCGCGCCCGCGCCCGCCGCCCACCGGAACAGGATTAAGGAGAACCAGTGCCAGGTCACGCAACGGCACCGCTGATCACCGTGCTCGGTGCCTCAGGCCTGCTGGGTACGGCCGTCAGCAGGGAACTCGCACGCAGGCGCGTCCGGCTCCGGCTCGTCGGCCGCCGCCCCGTGGCGGTCCCGCCCCGGCCCGTCGCGCTGATCGAGGAACGCCGGGTCGACCTCACGCGGCCCGGCGCGGTGGCGGACGCCGTGGCGGGCTCCGACGCGGTGGTCCACCTCGTGGCGCACCTGTCCGGGAAGGGCACCTGGCGGGTCGCCGACGGCGACGCCCTCGCCGAGCGGGTGAACGTCGGGCTGGTGCACGAGGTGGTCGAGGCGGTCCGCGCCGAGCGCCGGCCGGAGCCGCCGGCGCTGCTGTTCTCCGGTTCGCTCTCCCAGTCGGCCAGCGTGCCGGCCGCCCCGGCGGACGGGGTCCCGCCGCAGTCGCTGCTGACCACCTACGACCGGCACAAGCTGGCCGCCGAGCAGGCGATCGCGGACGCCACGGCCGAGGGCGTGGTGCGCGGTGCGACGCTGCGCCTGTCGACCCTCTACAGCCTGGGCACGGACGCGACGGACCTCGACCGGGGTGTCGTCGCCGCCATGACCCGGCGTGCGGTCGCCGGGCAGCCGCTCACGGTGTGGCACGGCGGCAAGGCCAAGCGCGACCTGCTCGGCATCGACGACGCGGCCCGGGCCTTCACCGCCGCGCTCGACGCGCTCGACGCGGTCGTCGGCGGGGCGTGGGAGGTCGGCTCGGGCGAGCAGACCAGCGTCGCGGAGCTGTTCACGGCGATCGCGCGGGCCGTGTCCCGGCACACCGGGCTGCCGCCGGTGCCGGTGGTGGACACGGTGCCCGCCGAGTTCGCCCTGCCGACGGACCGGCTGGACTTCGTCCTGCGGTCCGCGCGGTTCCGGGAGCTGACCGGCTGGACGCCCCGCGTACCGCTCCGGGAAGGCCTGGACCGCCTCTGCGCCGCCGTGGCGGGAGCACAGCACGGTGTGACGGCCGCCCGCGCCGGTCGCGACTCCTAGGGGGAATCATGCGCGTACTGTTCACCTCCACCCCGGACAAGAGCCTCTTCCAGCAGATGGTGCCGCTGGCGTGGGCGCTGCGCACCGCCGGACACGAGGTCCGTGTGGCGGTCCCGCCGAAGTTCGCCGAGGTGGTCACCCAGGCGGGGCTCACCGCCGTCCCCGTCGGCAGCGACCGTCCCGTCTGGCGGCTGCCGCAACTCGATCCGGACCGGATGGAGGCGGACCGCAAGGGCCTGCCCGACCCCTACAGTGCGGCCGAGCTGGCGCCGGAGGACCTCGACTGGCAGACGATGCGGGCGGGTTACGCGCACGTCGTCGGCCAGTGGCACAAGACCGACAACTTCCCGATGACCGCCGACCTGGTGGAGTTCGCCCGGCACTGGCAGCCCGACCTGGTCCTGTGGGAGCCGCTCGCGTACGCCGGCGCGATCGCCGCCAAGGCGGTGGGCGCGGCCCACGCCCGCCTGCTGTGGAGCATCGACGTGCTCGGGCTGACGCGGGAGCGCTTCCTGCGCCTGAAGGCGTCGTGGCCGCGGGAGGAGCAGGGCGACCCGCTCGCCGAGTGGCTGGGCGGATACGCCCGCAAGTACGGCGGCCCGGGCGCGGAGTACACCGAGGACCTCGCCACCGGCCACTTCAGCATCGACCAGTTCCCCGCCTCCATGCGGATGGCCGCGGACCTGCGCTACGTGCCCATGCGGTACGTGCCCTACGGCGGGCCCGCGGTGGTTCCCCGGTGGCTGTGGGAGCAGCCCGCGAGGCCCCGGGTCGCCCTCACCCTGGGCATCGCCGCCACCAACCGCTTCGCCGGCCACGTCGCGGACGTGTCGGACATCCTCGAATCGCTGTCCGACCTCGACATCGAGGTCGTCACCACCCTCGCCGAGTCCGAGCAGCGCAAGCTGAAGCGGATCCCCGACAACGTCCGGGTCGTGTCGTACGTGCCGCTGCACGCCCTGCTGCCCACCTGCAGCGCGGTGATCAACCACGCGGGGCCGGGGACCTTCCTGACCACGGTGCTGAACCCGGTGCCCCAGATCGCGGTGCCCTGGGACTTCGACGAGCCGGAACTGGCCCGCCGGGCCGCCGCGGAAGGGGCCGTCCTGTCCGTCCGGGCCGACCGGGCCACGGGAGCGGTGGTGCGGGAGAGCCTGCTGCGGGTCCTCGGCGAGCCGTCGTTCCGGCAGGCGGCGGCGGAGCTGCGCGAGCGGTTCCTCGCCCTGCCGACGCCCAACGAACTGGTGCCCGTGCTGGAGGAGCTCACCGCCGAGTACCGCTCTCCCGTCCGTCGTTCCGAGTAAGGCGAAGTCATGCGTGTCCTGTTCGCGGCGAACCCGCACAAGAGCATCTTCCAGTACATGGCGCCGATGGCCTGGGCGCTGCGCACCGCCGGCCACGAGGTGCGCTTCGCGAGCCTGCCCCGGTTCGCCGACGTGATCACCCAGGCCGGTCTGACCGCCGTGCCCGTCGGGCGCCGCCAGAACCCGGCCCGGCTGCTGGAGCTGGTCGATCCCGCGCTGCTGGCGAAGTCGCGCGCCGGTCTGCCCGCACCCTGGGACGTCGCGGAGGACCCGTCCAAGGCGACCTGGGAGCACCTGTCCACCGGCTACGAGCTGGCGACGGGATCCCTGCGCGAGGACAACTTCCCGATGATCGGCGAGCTGGTGGAGTTCGCCCGGCACTGGAAGCCGGACCTGGTCGTCTGGGAGCCGTTCACCTACGCCGGCGCGATCGCCGCCAAGGCCGTCGGGGCGGCGCACGCCCGGCTGCTCTTCGGCATCGACGTCTTCGGCGTGGCCCGCGAGCACTTCCTGCGCGTCGGGGCGGAGCAGCCGCAGGGCGGGCGGAGCGACCCGCTCGCCGACTGGCTGGGCGGGTACGCGCGCAAGTTCGGGGGCGAGTACACGGAGGACATGGCGGTGGGCCACTTCACCATCGACCAGTTCCCCGCCAGCCTCCAGACCCGCGCTCCGGGCCTGCGGTACGAGCCGGTGCAGTTCATCCCGTACGGCGGCCCGGCCACCGTCCCGGCCTGGCTGTGGAAGGCCCCGGAGAAGCCCCGGGTCGCCCTCACGATGGGCCTGAGCGCCACCGAGGTGTACGACGGCTACACCATCGACACCCGCGACGTCCTCGACGCCCTGGCCGACCTCGACATCGAGCTGGTCGCCACCATCGCCGACAGCGAGAAGGCGGCGCTGGGCCCCGTACCCGGCAACGTCCGGCTGGTGCCCTACGCGCCCATCCACCACCTCGCGCCCACGTGCAGCGCGTTCATCCACCACGGCGGCGCCGCCACCCTGGCCACCGTCGCCCGGCACGCGGTGCCCCACCTGTCCCTGACCTACCACTGGGACCAGCCGATCCTGGGGCGCCTGATCACCGGACAGGGCGCCGGGCTCGACCTGCACACCAGCCGGGCCACGGGCGAGAACGTCCGTGCCGCGGTCCGGCGCCTGCTGGACGAGCCGCGGTTCACCGAGCGCGCCGCCGCACTGCGCGACGAGACCCTCGCCCTGCCCACCCCCAACCAGCTCGTCGCGCGGATCGAGGAACTCACCGCCCGCCACCGCGACACCACCCACGCCTGACGCACACCAGAAGGGCAGCACCATGCGCGTCCTGTTCACCACCTATCCGGAGCGAACGCACTTCCTGAGCATGGCCCCGCTGGCGTGGGCGCTGCGCACCGCCGGACACGAGGTCCGCTTCGCCAGCCAGCCCAAGTTCGCCGACGTGATCACCCAGGCCGGCCTCACCGCCGTGCCCGTCGGCCGCGACCGGGACCTGTGGCAGATCCTGTCCCGGGACCCCGACTGGCTCGGCCGCTCGGACCGGGGCGGGATGCCCCTGCCCTACGACGTCGCCGAGCGGCAGCCCGGCGACATCACCTGGGAGTACCTCAGCGAGGGGTACGCCACCCAGGTCGACCGCTGGCACAAGAGCAGCAACGTGCCCATGGTGACGGAGCTGGTCGAGTTCGCCCGGCACTGGAAGCCGGACCTGGTCGTCTGGGAGCCGCTCACCTACGCCGGCGCGATCGCGGCCCGGGCGGTCGGGGCGGCCCACGTCCGGCTGCTGTTCGGCACCGACATGTACGGCGTGGCCCGCGACCACTTCCTGCGTCTGCGGGCCGAGCGGCCGGAGCGCGGGCGCACCGACCCCTTCGCCGACTGGCTGGGCGGCTACGCCCGCCGGTACGGGGGCGAGTTCGGCGAGGACCTGATCACCGGCCAGGCGACCGTCGACCTGGTCCCTGAGTGCCTCCAGCACCGCGCGGACCTGGACTACCTCCCGCTGCGGTACGTGCCGTACGGCGGTCCGGCCGTGGTGCCCGGGTGGCTGCACGGCGCCCCGCGCAAGCCCCGGGTGGCCCTCACCCTGGGACTGAGCACCACCGGGCACGGTGGCGAGTACGTCGTCGGCGTGCAGGACGTCCTCGACGCGCTCGGCGAACTGGACATCGAACTCGTCGCCACCATCGCGGAGGCCGAGCAGCGCAAGCTGACCCGGATCCCGGCCAACGCCAAGGTGGCCTCCTTCCTGCCGCTGGACGCGCTCGCCGCCACCTGCGACGCCGTCATCCACCACGCCGGTTTCGGCACCCTCGCCACGACGGCGCTGCGCGGACTGCCGCAGCTGATCCTGCCGTGGGACAACGACGGCCCCGCGCTGGCCTCCGGCGTCGCCCGGACCGGTGCGGGGCTGGTGCTCAACCCGCGCGAGGCCTCCGGCGCGGACGTGCGCGACGGGCTGCGCGCGCTGCTGTCCGAGCCGGAGTTCCGCCGGGGCGCCGCCGGGCTCCGCGACCGGATGCTGGCGATGCCCGCGCCCAACGAGCTGGTGGGCGTGCTGGAGCGGTTCACGGCCGAGCGGCGTGAGCGCGCGACGGCGGCCACCGCCCCGCTCGGAGCGTGAGCCGTGCGCGTCCTGTTCGTCGCCAATCCCGAACGCGCGCACGTGCTGGCCATGGTGCCGCTCGCGTGGGCGCTGCGCACCGCCGGACACGAGGTGCGCTTCGCCGGCGCCCCCTGGTTCTCGGACGTGGTCACCCAGGCGGGGCTCACCGCCGTCCCCGTCGGCCGCGACTACGACCTGTGGGAGCTGCTGCGCCGCAGCATGCACACCGTCGAGGACTGGTCGTACCGGCCCGAGTTCGGCCTGCCCGCGCCGTACGACGTGGTGCAGGACCCGGAGCGGGCCGACTGGCGCCACCTGACGGAGGGGTACGCCGGGATCATCCACCAGTGGCACAAGCCGGCGACCTTCCCGATGACCGCGGCCCTGGTCCGCTTCGCCCGCGCCTGGCGTCCGGACCTCGTCCTGTGGGAACCCCTGGCGATGGCGGGTCCCCTCGCCGCCCAGGCCTGCGGCGCCGCCCACGGCCGGCTGCTGTGGAGCGTCGACGCCTTCGGCAGGACCCGGGAGGAGTTCCTGCGGCTGCGGGACGCGGGGCCCCCGGCCGAGCGGTCGGATCCGCTCGCGGAGTGGCTGGGCGGCCATGCCCGGCTGTACGGCGGCGACTGGTCCGAGGACCTGGCCACGGGGCACTTCACCATCGACCAGCTCCCCGCGTCCCTGCGGCCGGCGAGCGCGCTGCCCACCCTGCCCATGCGGTTCGTGCCCTACGGCGGGCCGGCGGTGGTGCCGCGCTGGCTGTGGGGCGCGCCGCAGCGGCCGCGGGTGGCGCTGACCATGGGGATCAGCTCCGCCGCGCACGGCGCGGGCCACGGGTTCGACGTCCAGGACGTCCTCGACTCGCTGGCCGACCTGGACGTCGAGGTCGTCGCCACCGTCGGCGAGGAGCAGCGCGAGGAGCTCTCCCGGGTGCCGGACAACGCCCGTCTGGTGTCCTACGTCCCCCTGCACGCCCTCGCGCCGACCTGCGACCTGGCCGTCCACCACGCCGGGTACGGCACGTTCCTGACGATGGCGCAGCACGCCGTCCCGCAGCTGCTGCTGCCCTGGGACTTCGACGGCCCCACGCTGGGCCGGCTCGCCGCCGCGCAGGGCGGCTCCCTGGCCATCGGGGCGGAGCGGGCGACCGCGGCGTCGGTGCGCGAGGCCGTGGTGCGGCTGCTGGGCGAGCCCGGCTTCCGCGAGCGGGCGGCGGCGCTGCGGGAGGAGTCCCTCGCGCAGCCGGCGCCCAACGAGCTGGTGCCCCGGCTGGAGGAGCTCACCGCCGCGTTCCGCTCCTCCGCCCGCCGCTCCGCCTGAGCCCGCGCGCCCCGCGGCGCCCCCTCCCGTCCCACACCCGGAAGGCAGCACTCATGCGCGTCCTCTTCACCGTCCTCCCCGAAAAAACGATCTTTCTGAGCATGGTCCCGCTGGCCTGGGCGCTGCGCACGGCCGGCCACGAGGTCCGGGTGGCCTGCCAGCCCAAGTTCGCCGACGCGGTCACCCAGGCGGGGCTCACGGCCGTCCCCGTGGGCCGCGACAGCGACCTGTTCCGGGTCGCGCGGCTGGACCCGGAGGAGCTCGAAGCGGCGCGGGCGGGGCTGCACGCGCCCTGGGACGCGGTCGAGGACCCGGCGAAGGCCGCGTGGGAGCCCATGCTGAACGGCTACTACGACGCGGTGGCCAAGGGCTTCAAGCCCGACAACTTCCCGCTGGTCTCCGGCCTGGTGGAGTTCGCCCGCCACTGGAAGCCCGACCTGGTGGTCTGGGACCCGCTGACCCAGGCCGGCGCGATCGCCGCGAAGGCCGTCGGTGCCGCCCACGCCCGCCTGATGTTCGGGCTGGACGTCTTCGGCGCGGCCCGCGAGCGGTTCCTGCGGCTGAAGGCGGAGCGGCCCGAAGGGGAGCGCACCGACCACCTCGCCGACTGGCTGGGCGGCTACGCCCGCAAGTACGGGGGCGAGTTCAGCGAGGACATGGCGACCGGGCACTTCACCATCGACCAGTTCCCGCGCAGCCTCCAGGTGGAGGCCGAGGACCTCGACTACCTGCGCATGCGCTTCGTCCCGTACAACGGCACGGCGACGGTCCCCAAGTGGCTGTGGGCCGGGCCCTCCAGGCCGCGGGTGGCCCTGACGATGGGGCTCACGGCCACCGACCACTACGACGGGTACACGATCAGCACCCAGGACGTCCTGGACTCGCTCGCCGACCTCGACATCGAGCTCGTCGCCACGCTCTCCGAGGCCGAGCGGGCCGGGCTGCGGCACGTGCCGGAGAACGCCCGGCTGGTGTCCTTCGTACCCCTGCACGCGCTGGCGCCGACCTGCTCCGCCGTGATCCACCACGCCGGAACCGGCACGGTCGCCACCATGGCCGGGCACGCCGTTCCGCACCTGTCGGTCCCGTACCACTTCGACGAGCCCCTCCTCGCCCGGAAGATCGTCGAGCAGGGGTCGGGGCTGGAGCTGGCGCACGACAGGGCGACGGGAGCGGCGGTCCGCGAGAACGTGCTCCGCCTGCTGGAGGAGCCGCGGTTCGCGGCGCGCGCCGTCGACCTGCGCGAGGAGATGGCGGCCCTGCCCGCCCCCAACGAGCTCGTCCCCCTGCTGGAGGAGCTCACCGACCGCCACCGCACACCCGCCCGCTGACGCCGCGCGGCCGCCGAACGAGAGACGAAGCATGCGCATCCTGTTCACGTGCTATCCCGAGCGCACCCACTTCCTGCTCATGGCCCCGCTCGCGTGGGCGCTGCGCACCGCCGGCCACGAGGTACGGGTGGCCTGCCAGCCGAAGCTGACCGACGCCGTCACCCGGGCCGGGCTGACGGCCGTGCCCGTCGGCAGCGACCGCGACCTGTGGCAGGTCGCCGGCCGGCTCAAGGGCAGCGGGGCGCGGCTGGCCCCGGGGCTGGCCGAGCCGTACGACGCGGCGGAACGCGCCGCCGGGGACATCACGCTGCCGTGGCTGCGCGAGGCGTACCGGGTGCGGATCGAGGCGGCGCACAAGATGACGAACGCGCCGCTGGCGCCGGGGCTCGTCGAGTTCGCCCGGCACTGGAAGCCGGACCTGGTGGTCTGGGAGCCGCTGACCTTCGCCGGTGCGATCGCGGCCGAGGCCGTCGGCGCCGCCCACGCCCGCATGCTGATCGGGGCGGACGTCTACGGGATCGCCCGGCAGCGCTTCCGGCGGCTGCGCGACGCCCTGCCGGAGGGCGAGCGGGGCGACGACCCGCTCGGCGCGTGGCTCGACGGCTACGCCCGGCGGTACGGGGGCGGGTTCACGGAGTCCATGGCCACCGGCCGGTTCTCCATCGACCTGCTGCCCCCCTCGCTCCAGGTGCACGCCCCCGGCCTCGACTACCGGTCGCTGCGCTTCACCCCGTACGGCGGGCCGGCGGTCGTGCCGCGCTGGCTGTGGGAGCCGCCGCGCCGCCCCCGCGTGGCCCTGACGCTCGGCCTGACGGTCAGCGACCACGGCCTCGCCTACCCGGTGGACGTCCAGGACATCCTCGACCACGTCGCCGACCTGGACATCGAGCTGGTGGCGACGGTGAGCGAGAAGGCCGCCAAGGAGCTGCGGCGGGTTCCCGGCAACGCCCGGCTGGTGCCCTACGTACCGATGCAGGCGCTGCTGCCGACCTGCGCGGCGGTGATCCACCACGCCGGGGTGGGCACGCTCACCACGGCGGCGTTCTACGGCGTGCCCCAGCTCGCCCTGCCCTGGGACGTGGACCAGCCGCTCCTGTCCGGCCGGCTGGCCGCGCACGGCGCGGGCCTCACCACGCACGCGACCCGGGCCACGGGGCCAGCCGTCCGCGCGGGCCTGCTCCGGCTCCTCGGGGACCCCGCCTTCGGCGCCCGCGCCCGCGACCTGCGCGAGGAGGTGCGGGCGGCGCCGCACGCGAACGCGGTGGCGCGGGAGCTGGAGGAGTGGGTGGCCGCCGGCGCCCGGTGAGCCCGGCGCCCGGTGAGCCGGCGCCCGGTGACCCCGGGCGGCCGTCCGGCCGGGGCCACCGCCGGTCAGCGCGCGAGCCGGCGCCAGTACTGGCGCTTGCTGCGGTCGCACACGACGAGGTCGAGGCGCTGGAGGTCGCGGCGCAGTTCCTCGAGTTCCTCCGCCGAGCCCGGCTTCTTCAGGAACTGCTGGCGGGCCTTGAACAGGGCGTGCGCCTGGGCGGGCAGGTGGGGGCTCTCCGGCACCCACAGCTGGAACTCCGCCTTGTGGGGGTCCTCCTCCGCCCAGGCGTAGCCGTGCCCGGTGAAGGCGTCGGCGAGCCGGCGCCGGTCCTGGTCGCAGTCCTCGCGCGCCAGTTCCTCGGTGCCGTGGCCGAGCAGGACGAGCTGCTTGCCGTCGCGGAAGGCCATGGCGATGTCGGAACCGGCGAATTCCCGCGACTCTCCCTTGCGGGTGAACAGCACCCGGGTGTCGGACACGGTGACGGACAGCTCGCTGAACTTGACGAGGAAGCCGGCGATCAGGCCGGCCAGGCCGCCGAGGACGATCGCCCCGATGGTCAGACCGGGTTCGGGGATCGCGGAGACCAGTTTCGCCGGGCCCTGCATGGGCGCCCAGGGCAGGGTCACCACCCACTTCGCGAGCGCCTTGGCCAGCCAGCAGATCCCGGCTCCGACCAGCCCGAAGACCAGGCAGACGAGCACTTGGCCCCAGAGCGGTTCCGAGACCTCGGTGGATTCGCCCGCCTTCGGATTCAACTCTTTCGCCACTGCTGGACTCTCCTGTTCGTTGATCGGTCACGCCGCGCTCGCGGCGTTCTGTTGCGGTGCGCGTTCGCTGCGGGGTGCCGTCCCGTACCGGGGGAGGCCGGCGCTACGGCCAGGGCAGCCGCGCCGTGATCCCCCAGCCGCCGTTGCCGGTGGGGCCGTACTCCAGCCGTCCGCCGGCGAGCGACACCCGCTCGGCGAGCCCCGCCAGCCCGTGTCCGGCGGGGCCGCGCGCGACGCCCGCGGGCCGGGTGCCGGGGGTCGGGTTGGTCACCTCGACGGTGAGGCCGTCGCCCTCTCCCCCGGTCACGTGGACGCTCGCGGGGGCTCCCGGCGCGTGCTTGCGCACGTTGGTCAGGGCCTCCTGCACGACCCGGTAGGCCGTGCGGCCGATGAGGTCCGGGACCGCCTGCGGGATCTCCTTGAGGAGGCGTACCCGCATCCCGGCCGTGCACGATTCCGCGACGAGCCGGTGCACGTCCCCCAGCGTGGGCTGGGGGCGTTCGCCGGTCTCCGGTGCGCGCAGCACCGTCAGGACCTCGCGCAGCTCCTGCAGCGCCTGGTGCGCGCTCTCCCGGATCACCCCGGCCGCCCGGGCGATGTCCTCGCTGGGGGCGTCGGGCCGGTATTCCAGCGCGCCGGCGTGCAGGGTGAGCAGCGACAGCCGGTGCCCGAGTACGTCGTGCATCTCCCGGGCCACCTCCTCGCGGGCCCGCATCTGTGCCTGCTCCGCCCTCAGCTGTGCCTCGGAGGCCACCCTGACGAGCAGTTGGCGCCGGTGGTGGACGAACAGCCCCCACCCGACGGCACACCCCTGGACGATGGTCCCGAAGACGGCGTAGTGGAACGCCGACATGGCGGGGTCCGGGCGCAGCAGGGAGTCGCCGACGACCGGCAGCAGGCTGGCCGCGTAGACGATCGCGGTGGTCCGCGGCTTGCGGTGCACCGCTACGGAGAACAATGCCGCGAGCATGGCGCCCGAGACCATCTCGAACGGCACCGAGAGCGCCATCAGTACGCAGGCGACCTCGACCGGCCTGCTGCGGCGCAGCCACAGCAGGACGCAGCCGAACGCGCCGGCCATCTGCTCGACGTGCATCCAGTTGAACCCGGGCTCCGGGGTCACCTGGGTGCGGCTCTTCGCGATCGCCACTCCGTAGGCCACCGCGAGCAGGAACAGGGCGGTGTCCACGATCCAGTCCCGTGGACTCCGCCGAACGGGCTGAGAAGCAGTCGTGGAGTGAGGCACGGTTCGGACTTTACCGTCGTGATCTCTTCCCGCCGGAGGTCCGGCCGGTGGACGATACCTTGGTCGGACTGTTGGAGACGTTCGTCTCGGACGAGGTCGCAGGACGGCGTCACACACGTCCTCCCCCCGTCTCGCCGGCGGGACGCGGAACGCGCCGGCGGGCCGTCGCGCCAGGCCGTTTCCCGCTCCCCGTTCCCGTCGCCGCGCCCCCGGAGTCCTCGGCCGGGGCGGCGGACGGGCCTGTCCGGCCACGCGGTCCGCACGGACCTCCCCCCGTCCGGACGGCTCCCGCGCAGCACCGGCGACGCAGCCCTTCAGGCCGGCCACTTTTTCCCGAGAGAAGGCCCAGTTGACGAACACACCAGGTCCGACGAGCGACGCGCCCAACGATGTCCGCCCGATGAACGGGGCGGAGTACCTGGAGTCCCTGCGGGACGGCCGCGAGGTGTACATCCACGGAGAGCGGGTGCGGGACGTCACCGCGCACCCGGCGTTCCGCAACAGCGCCAGGTCCGTGGCGCAGCTGTACGACGCGCTGCACGAGCCGGAGTCCAAGGGCGTGCTGAGCGTCCCGACCGACACCGGCAACGGCGGGTTCACGCACCCGTTCTTCAAGACCGCGAGGAGCTCCGGGGACCTGGTGGCCGCGCGGGACGCCATGGTCGCCTGGCAGCGGCGCGTGTACGGCTGGATGGGCCGTACCCCGGACTACAAGGCGGCCTTCTTCGGGACCCTCGACGCGAACGCGGACTTCTACGGGCCGTTCGCCGGCAACGCCCGGGCCTGGTACCGGCGGGCGCAGGAGCGGGTGCTCTACTTCAACCACGCGATCGTCCACCCGCCGGTGGACCGCGACCGGCCGGCCGACCGGACGGCCGACGTGTGCGTGCACGTGGAGGAGGAGACCGACGCCGGCCTGATCGTCTCGGGCGCCAAGGTCGTGGCCACCGCCTCGGCGATCACGAACGCGAACCTGATCGCCCACATGGGTCTGCCGCTGCGTGACAAGCGCTTCGCGCTCACCTTCACGATGCCGATGGACTCCCCCGGGCTGAAGCTGTTCTGCCGGACCTCCTACGAGATGCACGCGGCGCTGCTGGGCAGCCCGTTCGACTACCCGCTGTCGAGCCGGCTGGACGAGAACGACTCGATCATGGTGCTCGACCGGGTGCTGGTCCCGTGGGAGAACGTGTTCATGTACGACGCGGCCGCGGCCAACTCGTTCGCCACCCGGTCGGGGTTCCTGGAGCGGTTCACCTTCCACGGGGTCACCCGCCTCGCCGTCAAGATCGACTTCATCGCCGGCTGCCTGCTGAAGGCCGTCGAGGTGACCGGGACCTCCGGCTTCCGCGGCGTGCAGGCGCAGATCGGCGAGGTCCTCAACTGGCGCGACATGTTCTGGGGGATGTCGGACGCGATGGCGAAGTCGCCCACGGAGTGGGTGAACGGAGCCGTGCAGCCGAACCTCAACTACGGCCTCGCGTACCGGACGTTCATGGGCATCGGCTACCCGAGGATCCGGGAGATCATCCAGCAGGTCCTCGGCAGTGGTCTGATCTACCTCAACTCCCACTCCAGCGACTGGAAGAACCCCGAGATCCGGCCCTACCTGGACCGCTACCTGCGGGGCTCGCGCGGGGTGGAGGCCGTCGACCGGGTCAAGCTGCTCAAGCTGCTGTGGGACGCGGTCGGCACGGAGTTCGCCGGACGGCACGAGCTGTACGAGCGCAACTACGGCGGCGACCACGAGGGCATCCGCGTGCAGACCCTGCTGAGCTACCAGGCGCGCGGGCAGGCCGACGCCCTGAAGGGCTTCGCGGACCAGTGCATGGCGGACTACGACCTCGACGGATGGACGCGGCCCGACCTCCTCGGGCCCGAGGACCTGCCCCGCCCGGCCACCGGGTACTGACCGTGCCCGGTACCCGCGGGCGATCTCCCGGCAGGCGGTCCTCGCCCGCCGGGATCCCACGTACGGCACGACGTACAGCACGACGTTCTCAGGGCAGGGGGAGCCGGTGACCGCGCACACGCTCAAGGGGATCCTGGCGACGGTGGGGAACACGCCCCTGGTCGAGCTGGAGCGGATCTCCGCCGACCACGGACTGCGGGTCCACGCCAAGATGGAGCGCTTCAACCCCGGTGGCAGCATCAAGGACCGCTCCGCGCTGGCCATGCTGCTGGAGGGGCTGCGCACCGGTGAGGCCGTGCCCGGCAGGACCACGGTGATCGAGTCCAGTTCGGGGAACCTCGCGATCGGCCTCGCGCAGATCTGCTGCTACCACGGGCTGCGGTTCATCTGCGTGGTGGACCCGCGCACCACGGAGCAGAACCTCGCGATCCTGCGGGCCTACGGGGCCGAGGTGGAGGTCGTCGGCGTGCCCGACCCCGAGACCGGGGAGTTCCTGCCCCAGCGGCTGCGCCGGGTCTCCGAGCTGGCGGCGACCGTGCCGCACGCCTACGTGCCGGGCCAGTACTCCAACCCGCTCAACCCCCGGGCCCACCTGGAGACGATGCGCGAGATCGACCAGGCGCTGCGCGGCTCGGTGGACTACGTGTTCTGCGCGGCCGGCACCACGGGGACCCTGGGCGGATGCGCGGCGTACGTCCGCAGGCACGGCCTGGCCACCACGGTCGTCGCGGTCGACGCGGTGGGCAGCAGGCTGTTCGACTCGCCGGTGTCCTGCTCCCGTCTGATCCCGGGGCACGGCGCCGCCGTGGTGCCCGCCGTGTTCGATCCCACGGCCGCCGACCGCGTGGTGCACGTCAGCGACCTCGAGGCGGTGGCCGGCTGCCGGCGGCTGGTGCGGCGCGAGGCCGTCCTCGCCGGGGGGTCCTCCGGCGCCCTGGTCGCCGCGCTGGAGAAGCTGGCGCCGGAGATCCCGGCCGGCTCGACCTGCGTCCTGATCCTGCCGGACGGCGGGGACCGCTACCTGGACACCATCTACTCGGACCACTGGGTGCGCCGGCACTTCGGCGAGGTCCCGCTCCCGGCGCCGGCCGCGCACGACGCCGGCGACGCGTACGCGGCGCTGCGCGCGGCGACGGCTTCCGGCTGAGCGGGGGCCGCGCGGACGCCGCGCCCCCGCCCCGGTCACGCACGAGGCCCAGGTCCCGGCACGGGCCTGGGCCTCGCCCTCACATCCCCTCGGTACGAAGGAGACTCCCTTGCTGGTCATCGGTCATGGTGAAGTGCGCGACGTCATGCGGGGGCAGGAGGAACGGATCCTCTCGCTGGTCGGCGACACCTACCGCCTGCACGACGAGGGCCGCACCGCCCTGCCCCGCTCGGTGTTCCTGCGCTTCCCCGACAGCCCCCGCGACCGCATCATCGGCCTGCCCGCCTACCTGGGGGGTGAGGACGCGGTGGCCGGGATGAAGTGGATCGCGAGCTTCCCCGGCAACATCGCGGCCGGCCGGGAACGGGCGAGCGCGGCCATGATCCTCAACTCCACCGTCGACGGCCGCCCGGAGGCCCTGATCGAGGCCTCCCTGATCTCGGCCCGGCGCACCGCTGCCTCCGCGGCGCTCGCCGCCGCCCACCTGGTCACCGGCCCGGAGCCGCACGGGATCGCCCTGGTCGGCTGCGGCCCCATCAACCGCGAGGTGCTCCGCTTCGTGAAGGTCCGGCTGCCCATGCTGCGCGAGGCCGTGCTGTTCGACACGGACCGCGCCCGCGCCGAGGCCTTCGCCGCCGAGGCCGCCGCGGACGCGCCGGACCTCGCGTTCAAGGTGGTGGAGCAGGCGCGGGAGGCGCTCGGCTCCCACCGGCTGGTCTCCCTCGCGACCTCCGCCGGCGAGCCCCACCTGGACCTGTCCGCGTGCCGGCCGGGGGCGACGGTCCTGCACGTCTCGCTGCGCGACCTGACCGTCGAGGCGATCCTGGGAGCCCAGAACGTCGTCGACGACGCCGACCACGTGTGCCGGGAGCGGACCTCGCTGCACCTGGCCGAACTCGCCTCGGGCGGAAGGGAGTTCATCGACACGACGATCGGGTCGCTGCTGCGCGGCGGATCCGGCTTCCGCAGGGACCCGGGGCGGACCGCGGTGTTCTCCCCCTTCGGTCTGGGCGTGCTGGACCTCGCCCTGGCGCGCTGGGTGCGGGACGAGGCCCGCGCGCGGGGCGCGGGCACCCGCGTCGACGGCTTCCTGCCGTAGCGGGCCGTCCTTCCCGCACGCACGCGTACGGCCGGTGCCCCGCCCTTCCGGGCGGGGCACCGGCCGTCGTACGGCTCAGACCTCGACGACGAGCGCGTGCGCGCGGATCTCCTCGACCAGCGCGGCCTGGCGCAGGGAGCCCTCCTGGTGCTCGCGCACGTCGAGGCCCCTGAGGACGGCGCCCGCGAAGGTGTCGACGACGTTCGCGAACTGGTGGTCGGCCGGCAGGACGAACTGCTCCTGGTGGTCCTGGCGCTCGACGCGCATCACCGGCTGGTACGTCTCCGGCGGTGTGAAGGCGCGGTCGAGGACGATGCGCCCGGTGCTCCCCGAGAGGCTGTAGGTGTTGCGGTACGAGTGCTCCATCCCGAAGGTGAGCCGGGCGGGCACTCCCTCGGGCGTGCACAGCAGGACGCTGCCGGACAGCACCACGCCCCGGCTCCGGTCGTGCCGGAACACCGCGCCGACGACCTTCAGGTCGCTGCCGAGGAAGTACTGGGCCGCCCGCACCGGATAGCCCCCGAAGTCGAGGAAGGCGCCGCCACCGACCGCGCGCTGGTAGCGGATGTCGCCGGCGGGCTTCGGCGGGATGGTGAACGCGCTGGTGAACTCGCGCACCTCGCCGATGGCGCCGTCGGCCAGGGCCTTGCGCACCGCCGTGTGCTGGGAGTGGTAGAGGAACATGTAGTTCTCCAGCAGGACCAGCCCGCGCGCCCGCGCGTCGGCGACCAGCCGGACGGTGTCCTCGCGGCTCGCCGTCAGCGGCTTCTCCACCAGGACGTGCTTGCCCGCCTCCAGCGCCCGGGAGACCCACTCGGCGTGCAACCGTCCGGGCAGCGGTAGGTAGACGGCGTCGACGTCGTCGCGTTCGAGCAGCGCGTCGTACCCCTCGACCGGCACCCCACCGAACCGGTCGGTGAACCGGACGGCGGACTCCCGGCTCCGGCTGGCGATCGCCGCGACCTCCACGGCCGGGTTGCCCTCGACGGCCGGGAGCGTGCGCCGCCAGGCGATGTCCGCGCACCCCATGATCCCGATGCGCAGTCTGTCGCTCGTGCTTTTGAACATGTGGAAGAACTCCGCTCAGCATGGGGTGAGAAGACGGGCGCCCGGTGGGCCGGGACGCCCCGTGGGGCGTCAGCCCTTGATCGCGCGCTGCTTCAGCGCCTCGTAGTGGGCGAGGCACTCCTCGTAGGTCGGGAGCATGCCGAGGGACACCGCCTCCGCCAGGGTCGGCGCGGCGGCGTCCTTCTCCGACATGACGGGCGGTTCCTCGATCCCCCACGGGATCCCGATGTCCGGGTCCAGCGGGTTGACCTCGATCATCGTGCCGGGGATGTACGCCTCCGAGCACAGGTAGTTCATGCACGCGTCGTCGGTCAGGGACAGGAACGCGTGGCCGATGCCGTCGGCGAGGTAGACGGCGGTGCCGGACTCCTCGTCCTGCGGGGTCATCTCGTACATGCCGAAGGTGGGCGAGCCCACCCTCAGGTCCACGGCGACGTCGAGGACGGCGCCGCGCACGCAGGTGACCAGCTTCGCCTGGCCGGGCGCGAGCGAGGTGCTGTGGATGCCGCGCATGGTGTTGCGGCAGCTGACGGAGTAGTTCGCCTGCCCGACGGTGAACGGATAGCCGATGATCTCCGTCAGGATCTCGGCGCGGAAGGCCTCGTAGAAGGATCCGCGCCGGTCCGGGTACTTGTTGGGGACGATCCGGTAGGCCCCCTTGATCTTCGTTTCGGTTACTCGTGCCGCATCAAACATGGCCCCACCCGTCTCGGAGTTTCGCGCGCGTTCACATCACCCAGCCCGTCCGGCCCGCCCGGTCGGCGCCCGCTCAGCACAGGCTGAGCAGACAGGTGAGCAGGGACCGGGCCTCGATGTTGAGGTAGTGCCCGTGGCGGAGCAGGCCGGTCAGCTCACGGACCGTCATCCAGCACAGGTGGGGCGGTACGGCGGCCGGGAAGTCCTCGCCCACCTCGATGATCTGGTAGCGCGTGCCGGCGTGGTGGAAACGGCCGCCCTCCTCCGACAGGACGCGGTCGTAGCGCGTCGTGCCGCCGTCCGGGAGCAGGGCGTCGCGCAGGAAGGGCTCCTGGACGGCGTCCACGTCCTGGCCCGGGTGCAGGTGCACCGTCGGCGCCATCTCCACCTGGTCCATCAGGCCGTACTCGGGCCGGGCGCGCACCAGGAGCCGGAGCGTCCCGTCGACCGTCCTGGCGACGAACGCCGCCCGGCCCTCCCCGCGCGGGTGGAGCAGGGGCTGGGTCCACCGTGCGACCTCGCGGTTGCCGGCCGTGACCTCGACGGCGATGATGCGGAAGCTCTCGGCCGACTCGTCGGTGATCTCCCAGTCGTCGCGCTTCCAGCCGGCGACGTCGGCCAGCGGGATCAGCCGGGCGGTCCAGTCGACGCCGGTCTTCGCCTCGTTGAACCAGCTGAGGATCCTCTGCGCGCCGTCCGTGCCGAAGCGGCCGTCCGTCGCGGGCCCGTCCCGGTAGGAGCGCACCAGGGCGTCGCGGAAGGAGTCGCCAGTGGGTGTGCGGGCGTCCTCGGGGACCAGGAACGGCATGCAGGACAGCACGGTGCGGGCGTCCATGTTGACGAGGTGGTCCACCGCCATCAGTTCGCGGACGAGGTCCAGGGGGAGCCAGCGGAAGTCCTCGTGCTCCGGCACGTCCCCGGTCGCGAGCACCACCATGTTCCGGTTGCGCTTGCGCCAGAACCAGGCGCCCTGCTCGGACTGGAGCACGTCCACGAGCACCCGGCCGCGGTCCGGCCCCGTGAAGTGCTCCAGGTAGCGGGTGGAGGTCCCGCGGTGCACCTTCATGTAGTTGCTGCGGGTCGCCTGGACCGTCGGGGAGAGCTGGAGCGTGTTGGAGTTCCCCGGCTCCATCTTGGCCTGCATCAGGCAGTGCAGGACGCCGTCGAACTCCTTGACGAGGATGCCGAGGATGCCGATCTCGGGCTGGTGGATGACCGGCTGCGACCAGATCTCCGTGCCGCCGTCGCGGACCTGGAGCCCTTCGACCGTGAAGAACCGGCCGCTGGTGTGCCCGAGGTTGCCGGTCAGCGGGTCGAACTCCCACGCGTCCAGGGCTTCGAGGGGGATGCGACGGACCGAGAACGCACCGGCCCGGTGGCGTTCGGCCCACCAGGCGTGGAACTCGGCGGTGGACTTGAGGATCACCGGGCTCAGAGCCTTCCCAGGACGTCGGACACCGCGTCGATGACCCGCTCCTGCTCCTTGTCGGAGAGGGAGGGGTACATGGGCAGGGAGAAGATCTCGTCCGCCACGCGGGTCGTGACCGGCAGCGCGTCCGCGGCGTACCCGAGGTGGGCGAAGCCGGACTGGGTGTGCACCGGCCACGGGTAGCTGATGTTCAGCGCGATGTCGTGCTCCGCCTTCAGCTCCTCGATGATCCTGTCCCGCAGCGGATGGCGCACCACGTAGACGTAGTAGACGTGCTCGTTGCCCGGTGCGGTCTTCGGGGTGATCAGGGCGGTGCCCGCGAAGGCCTCCTCGTACCGCTGCGCGATGGCCCGGCGCCGGGCCGTGTAGGTGTCGAGGCGGGTCAGTTTGCGGCGCAGGATCTCGGCCTGCACCTCGTCGAGGCGGCTGTTGTAGCCGGGGGTCTCGACGACGTAGTAGCGGTTCTCCATGCCGTAGAAGCGCAGCCGGCGCAGGCGGGCGTCCACCTCCGGGTCGTCGGACACCGTGGCGCCGCCGTCCCCGTAGGCCCCGAGGACCTTGGTCGGGTAGAAGGAGAACGCGGCGGCGGCGCCCATCGTGCCCGCGAGCGTGCCGTGGTGGCGGGCGCCGTGCGCCTGCGCGCAGTCCTCCAGGATCACCAGGCCGTGGGCCTCGGCCAGCGCCCGCAGGGGCGCCATGTCCACGCACTGCCCGTACAGGTGGACGGGGAGCAGGCAGCGGGTCCGCTCGGTGATGACGCCGGCCACCTGGTCCACGTCCATCAGGTACGTGTCGGGGTCGATGTCGACGAAGACCGGCACGGCACCGACGGCGTCGATGGCGATGACGGTCGGCGCGGCGGTGTTCGACACCGTGATCACCTCGTCGCCGGGGCCGATGCCCAGGGCGCGCAGGCCGAGCACGATCGCGTTGGTCCCGTTGTCGACGCCGACGCAGTGGGCGAGGCCGTGGTAATCGGCGAACTCCCGCTCGAAGGCGCTGACGCTCTTCCCCAGCACCAGTTGCCCCGAGCTGAACACCGTGTCCACCGCGTCAAGAATGTCAGCGCGTTCTTCGTCGTACTCGGGCAGGTAACCCCATACATGCTGGGTCATCGCGGCACGTCACCTCCAACAGGGTGGTCGTCAGGATTGCAAGAGCCGGCCGTGGCAAGCACCCCGGCCTCCGGGGGTTCAGACGATTTTCTCCAGGAGAGCCACGCCGTGCGTATTCCAGTCGTCACGGTGAATTGCGAGGACGTGGACGTCCCACAGCCTTCCGTGGAAATACGTCTGCTCGGGCAGGATCGCCTCGGTCCGCACCATGGCTTCGTGGGCGTCGCCGAATCCGATGGCACGGATGTCCGGCGACGTGCGGTGAATGTACACCTTCCGGGTGCGCCACATGGAGAACGCGAAGTTCGCGGTCAGCGCGTGGACGTCGCCGCTGATTTCTCCGGCCGTGTCGCCGGTGAGGTGGACCTCGATCCGGAGGTGGCCCGCCGGATTGACCGCGGAGACGGTGCTGAGCCCGACGACCTCGTCCGTGTCCTTGTCACGGACGAGGAAGCACGCCGCCAGCCCCTGCCCGAAGGTCTGGGTGAAGACGTCGAGCACGGGCAGCCCGGCGGTTCCCAGCCGGAGCAGGACCTCGTACGCCGCGGCGGCGTCGTCGGCGCCGGCCGGGCGCAGCGCGACCCGCCGGGTCTCGGTGTGCGGGAAGAACATGGGGCACTCGCCTCTTTCGCGGTGGTCACCGTCGGCCGGTGTCCGGCCGCGTCCCTCGGGAATGCGTACCGCCGGAAAATGCGGTCGGCAATGCGGAAGCCCGCGGCGTCTCATCGGCCTGGGCGAGGGGAATCACCGGACCGTACGCACGCACGGCGACGGGGGTCAAGACTTCCCGGGAAGAGCCGGGCCGAAAGCGGACCGACCGGCCGCGGCAGCCGGGGGCGGGACGCCGAAACGGCCTGCGGTGTCTCGCCGGCGGGACGCCCGCGGGCAAAGCGGGGATCCGCGCATTGACCCTGTGGCGGGCCCCGAACTACGGTCGGACCCGGTCAGCGGCAGGCCTCGAATTCCGTCCGGCAGACGCCCGACCGACCTCGGACAGTTCATCCGCGTACACCCTTGAGGAGCGTAATCCGAACATGATCCTGGACAATGAGACCGTCGCGGAAGAAACCCCGACCTTCATCGAGGAATTCACGGAACTGATTCGCCGGACGGCCGCCACCATCTGCGCCGAGCAGCCCGACGTCCCCGAGCCGGAAGAGCTGCGCGACCTCGATTCCTTCTCGATGGTCCAGGTCCTGCTCGACCTGGAGAACGAGCTCGACCTGAAGGTGCTGGAGGGGCTGGAGGGGTTCGACGGACGGACCTTCCAGGAGATCGCGGAGCACATCACCGAGATCGCCCACCGTGCGGGCACCTACCCCGAGTTCGAGGCGAACGTGCGGCGGATCGTCCACGCGGACTCCGACTGACCCCGGGCGTCCGACCGCCTCCCGCCCCCATCCCTGTCCCGCCCGAGCCTGGGAAGACCACATGGACGACCAGAACAACGACCGCGCCTACCTCGTGGTCCACAACGACGAGGAGCAGTTCTCGATCTGGTGGGCCGACCGGCCGCTGCCGGCCGGCTGGTACGCCGAGGGGACGGAGGGCAGCCGGGAGGAGTGCCTCAGCCGCATCGAGGCGGTGTGGACCGACATGCGTCCGCTGAGCCTGCGCCGCCGGATGGAGCGCTCCGCCGCCGGCTGAGGAGTCCGCCGGCCTTCCCCCTGCCCGCCCCTGTCCGGGGCGATTTCGCCGAAGGAGCATCTGTGAACGACGGGACGCTGCCGGCCCCCGCGCACCGGTCGCCCGTGCGACCCGACCCGGCGGGCGCGCCGGACCCGCTCCCGCTGCTCGCCGAGCTGGTCGTGGCGCAGGCCGCCGCCACCCCCGACGCGCTCGCGGTCGACGGTGCGACCGCCGGCACGGGTTCCCTGACCTACCGGGAACTGGCCCGGCGGTCCGCCCGGCTGGCGGGGCGTCTGGCGGCCCTCGGCATCGGGCCGGGGAGCCTGGTCGGGGTGTCGCTGCGCCGGAGCCCCGATCTGGTGGTGGCCCTGCTGGCGGTGTGGCGGGCGGGCGCCGGCTACGTACCCATGGACCCGGACCACCCGGCCGAGCGCCTGTCCTGGACCCTCGCCGACACGCGGACGCCGCTGGTGCTGACCGAGCGTGCCGTCGCCGCGGCGTTCCCGCGCCGCGGGGGCACCCGCCTGCTGGTGCTCGACGAGCCCGGCGGGGCGGACGAAGTTGCGCAGCCGACAGGCGAGTTGCCCGGCGCCGCAGCCGCCGGCGACCCGGCCTACGTGCTCCACACCTCCGGCTCCACCGGCCGCCCCAAGGGGGTCGTCGTCCCGCACGGCGGGATCGCCAACCGGGTGCGCCACCTGGCCTCCCGGCACGGTCTGGGCCCCGGCGACCGGATGCTGCTGAAGACCACCGTCGGCTTCGACGCCGCCGGTCTGGAGCTGTTCGCCCCGCTCGTCAGCGGCGGCACCGTCGTCCTCGCGCCGCAGGGCGTCGAGCGCGACCCGGCCGCGATGCTCGACGCGGTGGCCGCCGGCCGCGTCACGGTCCTCCAGGCCGTGCCCTCGGTGTGGAACGCCCTGGCCAACGCCCCGGGCTGGGACGGCTGCCGTTCCCTGCGGCTGCTGTTCAGCGCCGGCGAGCCGCTCCACGCGGAGCTGTGCCACCGGCTGCTGGAGCGCGCGCCGCAGGCGGAGATCTGGAACACCTACGGGCCCACCGAGTGCTCCGTGGACATCACCGAGCACCGCTTCGATCCCGCCGTGACCGCGGGTCCGGTGCCCATCGGGCGCCCCATCGGGGGGCTGAGCGCGCTGGTGCTGGACCCGCAGGGCCGTCCCGTCGGACCGGGCGGCACCGGAGAGCTGTACGCCGGCGGGGCCGGCGTCGCCACCGGCTACCTCGGGCGGCCCGCGCTGACCGCCGAGCGCTTCGTCCCCGACCCCTTCGGCCCGCCCGGCGCCCGGCTGTACCGCACCGGCGACCTCGTGCGCCGCTCGGCCACCGGCGAGCTGGAGTACCTCGGCCGGCTGGACCGGCAGATCAAGGTCAACGGCGTACGGATCGAGCCCGGGGAGGTCGAGGCCGCGCTCCTCGCCCACCCGCGCGTGGACGCGGCCGTCGTCGACGCGGTGGCCGACCGCGACGGCGGGCACCGGCTCGTGGCCTGGATCCAGCCGCACGGCACCGCGCCCGACGCCGCCGAGCTGCGGGAGTTCGCCCGCCGCGTCCTGCCGGAGCAGCTGGTTCCGCGCGTGTTCACCGTCGTGGCCTCCTTCCCGCGGACCGCCAGCGGCAAGACCGACCGGGCCGCTCTGCCCGCGCCCGGCGCGGACGGCGCCGCACGGCCCCACGTGCCGCCGCGCACCCCCGCCGAGCAGGCCGTCGTCCAGGCCTGGGCGCAGACGCTGGACGTGCCCGCCGAGACCCTCGGCGCCCACGACGACTTCTTCGCGGCCGGCGGCTCCTCCCTGCTGCTGGGGCGGCTCGCGGGACGGCTGACCGCCGCCTCGGGCCGGCGGATCGAGCTGCGCGCCCTCTTCTCGGCCGTCACCGTGGCGGAGCAGGCCGCCCTCCTGGACGGTGCCGGGGACTCCCCCGCGCCGGACGGCTCCCCGGACCGGGGGCCCGCCCCGGTGGAGGAGGACGCCGTGGGGCGCGTCCCGCGCGGCGACGCGCTGCCGCTGTCGAGCGGGCAGCAGGGCCTGTGGCTGCTGGAGCGCATGCGGCCCGGCAGCCCTGAATGGGCCGAGCTGGTGTGGATCCGGCTGCCCGCCGCATGGACGGCGGGAACCATCGGAACCGCCCTCGGGCTGCTGGCGGACCGGCACGAGATCCTGCGCACCCGCTACGCGCTGCGCGACGGGCAGCCCGTACAGCTCGTGGACGGTCCCGGCCGGCCCGTGGACCTGCGCGTCGCCGACGCGGCCGACGCCGACGCCCTGCGCGGGCTCGCGGCCGGGGAGCTGGAACGGGGCTTCGACCTGGAGCACGGGCCGGTGTGGCGCGCGCTGCTGGTGCGCACCGACGACGGGGGCCAGGTCCTGTTGCTGGCCGTCCACCACATCGCCTGCGACGGCTGGTCCTCGGTGCTCCTGGACCGCGACCTGCGCGCCCTGGGCGAGGCCGTCCACACCGGCCGGCGGCCCGCGCTCCCCGAGGTCGGCGCGCAGTACGCGGACCATGCCGCCTGGCAGCGCCGCCGCCTTGACGCGGCCGCGGCCGGCGGCGCCGACCGCGACCTGGCGTACTGGAAGGCGGCCCTGGCCGGCGCCACGCCCCTGGAGCTGCCGGCGGACCGGCCGCGCCCCGCCGAGCGCGACGGGCGGGGGGCCCTGCGCACCTTCGTGGTGCCGGCCGCCCTGACGGGGCGGCTCGCCGACCTCGGCCGGGAGTCGGGCGCCACCCTCCACCAGACGCTGCTGGCCGGCTTCGCCGCGTTGCTCGCCCGGCTCACCGGCCGCGCGGACGTCACCCTCGGCATGCCCGTCGCCGGCCGGGACCGGCCCGAAGTCGCCGACACCGTCGGCTACTTCCTCAACACCCTGGTGCTCGACTGCCGGCTGGACGCCGGCCTGCCGGTCCGCGACGCGCTCGCCTCGGTCCGCGAGACCGTGCTGGACGCCCTCGCCCACCGGGACCTGCCCTTCGAGCGCCTCGTGCGGGAGCTGCGGCCGCCGCGCGACCCGTCCCGCACCCCCCTGTACCAGGTGATGTTCGACTTCCACGAGGAGGGACGCACCGGGACCGCGCTGCGCGCGGACGACCTGGACGCGTTCGCCGCGGCCTGGTGCTCCGCCCGCACCGACCTGACCTTCGTGGTGCAGCGGCAGGCGGACGGCACCCTGCTGGGCATGGTGGAGTACGCGACCGCCCTGTTCGACGCGGCCACCGTGGACCGGCTGGCGGCCTGCTGGGTCCGGCTCCTGGAGTCCTTCGCCGACTCCCCGTCGGCCCCGCTGGCCGCCGCCGAACTGCTGCCCGACGCCGAACGCGACCGCCTGCTCGCCCTCGGGGCGGCCGCGCCCGCGGCAGCCGGCGAGCCCGACGGCTGCGTCCACGCCGCGTTCACCGAGCGGGCGCGCAGGACCCCGGACGCCACCGCCGTCGTGTGCGGCGACGAGCGGTGGACCTACGCCCGCCTGCGGGAGCGTGCCGACTGGTTCGCCCGCCGGCTGCGCGCCCTGGGCGCCGGCCCGGAGACCGCGGTCGCCGTGATGCTGCCGCGGACCCCCGATCTGATCGCCGCCCTGCTCGGCGTCTGGCAGACCGGAGCGGCGTACGTGCCGCTGGACCGGACCGCGCCCGACGAGCGGCTGGCGTACGTGCTGGGCGACTGCCGGGCCGCCGTACTGGTGTCGGACGAGGCCGGCCGGGCGCGCCTGGCCCCCCGTCACCCGGGTGCGGTGCTCACCGTCGACGGCCCCCCGTCCCCGGCGGCCGCCGCTCCCGCCTCCCCGCCCCCGGGCGACCCCGGCGACCCGGCGCGCCTCGCCTACCTCGTCTACACCTCCGGTTCCACCGGCCGTCCCAAGGCCGTGGGCGTCGAACACCGGGCGCTGCTGCGCCTGCTGCGCGCCTGTGCCGACCACCTGGACTTCGGCCGCGGGCCGGACGACGCCTGGCTCGCGCTCGCCCCGGCCACCTTCGACATCTCCTTCACCGAACTGGTGATGCCGCTGGTGTCCGGCGGACGCGTGGTCCTGGCCGGTGACGGGGAGGCCGACGACCACGCGGGCCTGCCCGCGCTGATCGAGCGCACCGGTGTCACCCACCTCCAGGCGGTGGCCCCGCAGTGGCGCATGTTCCTGGACGCCGGGCTCGGCCACCGGCGGCTCGTCGGGCAGACCGGCGGCGAGCCGTGCCCGCCCGACCTCGCCCGGGAGCTGTCCCGCCGCCTCAAGCGGTTCGTCAACGAGTACGGTCCGACCGAGACCACCGTCGCCGCGACCCGCTGGGAGATACCGCGGGACGTGACGACCGTCGCCATCGGGCGGCCGTACCCGCACGCCAGCGCCCGCGTCCTGGACGCGCTGCTGCGCCCCGTGCCCCCGGGCGCGACCGGTGAGCTGTGCGTGGGCGGACTCGGGGTGGCCCGGGGCTATCCGGGCCGGCCGGGCCTCACCGCGGAACGCTTCGTGCCCGACCCGTACGGTCCGCCGGGATCCCGGCTGTACCGCACCGGCGACCTGGCCCGGACGCTCGCGGACGGCACGCTCGTCTTCGTCGGCCGCGCCGACGGCCAGGTCAGGATCCGCGGCCGCCGGGTGGAGACCGGCGAGGTGGGCGCGGTGCTGGCCGAACACCCCGGCGTGGCCCAGGCGGTGGTCGTCGCCCACGGGACCGGGGACGCGGCCCGGCTGGTCGCCTACTGCGTCCCCGCCGGCGCGGCGCTGCCCGCGCGGGGCGAGCTGCTGGAGCACTGCGCGCGCCACCTGCCCGCGTACATGCTCCCGACGCTGGTCGTGCCGCTCGCGGCGCTGCCCCTGACCCGGCACCACAAGGTCGACCTCGCGGCGCTGCCCGCGCCCGACCTGAGCACGGCGACCGACGACGAGCCGTACACCGCCCCCCGGGGGCCGCTGGAGGAGGGCATCGCCGCGATCTGGCGCGCGGTGCTGGCCGGACCCGACGGGCGCGCGCCCCGGATCGGCGCCCGCCACGGCTTCTTCGCCCTGGGCGGGGACTCCGTCCGCGCCGCCCGGGTCGTCGCCCGGATCCAGGAGGAGTACGGGGTGACGCTGCCGCTGCGCGCCCTCTTCGACCGGCCCACCGTCGCCGGACTGGCCGAGGCCGTCGAGGACGCCGTACGGCGCGAGATCGCGGAGCTGAGCGATGCCGAGCTGGACGCCGCACACAGGGAGTACCACGCATGACCGAAGCCACCCCGCCCCCCGCGGACGCGTCCGCCGCGTCCGCCGCGGCCCTGCGCGAGGAGCTCCTGCGCCGCCGGCTGTCCGGTTCCGCTCCGCGCGCCCGCCGGGGCATCCCGCGGCTGCCCCGTGAGGAGCCGCTCGCCCTGTCCGCCGGACAGCGCCAGATGTGGTTCCTGCACCAACTGGACCCCGCCGGACCGGAGTACCTGCTGCCGGTGGCGTACCGGCTGCGCGGGCCGCTCCGGGCGGACCGGCTGCGCCGCGCCTTCGACCTGCTGTGCGAGCGCCACGAGATCCTGCGCACCCACTACGTGCTGGTCGGGTCGGAGCCCCGGCAGGTGGTCCGGGCCCCGGGCCCCGCCGACTTCACCGAGACCGGACGCGGGCTGTCCGCGGACGGACGGGCGGCGGCGGTCCGGGAGATCGTGGAGGAGGAGTCGCTGCGGCCCTTCGACCTCGCCGCGCAGGCACCGCTGCGCGTGCGCCTGGTCCGCTTCGCCGAGGACGACCACCTGCTGGTCGTCGTCCTCCACCACATCGCCTGCGACGCCGCCACCCGCCCCCTGCTGCTCGCGGAGCTGTCCGAGCTGTACCGGGCGCAGGCCGAGGGGCGCGCCCCCGCCCTGGCGGCGGAGCCGGTGCAGTACGCCGACTACGCGGGCTGGCTCAACGCGGAGCAGGACGGCCCGGAGGTCGGCCGCGCGCTCGACTGGTGGCGCGCCCACCTGGCCGGACTGTCCTCCCTCGACCTGCCCACCGACCGGCCGCGCCCGGCCGTACGGTCCTGGGCGGGCGCGCTGGAGGACTTCACGGTGCCCGCCCCGGTCGCCGGGCGGCTGGCCGCCCTGGCCGGCGAGGGCGGCGCCTCCTCGTTCATGGTGCTGCTCACCGCCTTCCAGGTGCTGCTGTCGCGCTACGTCGGGACGCGCGACATCGCCGTCGGCACCTCGGTGTCCGCGCGGATCCGCCCCGAGCTCGCCACGATGGCCGGCTACGCCTCGGACAGCCTGGTGATGCGCGCCCGCTGGGACGGTGACGAGTCCTTCGCCCGGCTGCTGGAACGCAACCGGGACACGGTGCTGGCCGCCTTCGACCACCGCTCGGCCCCCTTCGACCGGCTGGCCGACGCCCTGGAGCCGGACCGCGACCTGTCCGCCACCCCCGTGTTCCAGGTGATGTTCGACCTGACCCGGGCCGACGCCGCCGAACCCCTCGACCTTCCCGGGGTGACGGCCGGGCCGGTCGGGGTGCCCGGCCGCACCGCCCGTTTCGACCTCACCGTCCACCTGGAGGAACAGGGCGACGGCTCCCTGCGGGGCTCGCTGGAGTACGCCACCGCGCTCTTCGACGCCGCCACGGCCCGCCGGATCACCGGCCACTACACCCGCCTGCTGGGCGCCGTCGCCGCGTCCCCCGGCAGCCGGGTCTCGGAGCTGGACATCTTCGACGCGCACGAGCGCGCCCTGCTGCTGGACGGCCCGGCCGAACCCCTGGCCACCCGTACGCCCCTGGACCCCGGGGCGCTGCGGCCCGTGCACGAGACCGTCTCGCGCCGGGCGGCGGCGACGCCCGGGGCGGTCGCCGTGGTCCACGGCGGGCGCCGCGTGACCTACGGGGAGCTCGACGCGCTGGCCCATCGGATCGCCCGGCGGCTGCGCGGGCTCGGCGCGGGGCCGGAGAGCACCGTCGGTGTGCTCCTCGACCGCGGCCCCGAGCTGGTGGCCACCCTGCTGGCCGTCTGGCGCACCGGCGCGGCGTACGTCCCCCTCGATCCCGGCTATCCGGACGAGCGCCTGGCGTTCATGCTCGCCGACACCGGCACCCGGCTCGCCGTCACCGAACTGCGGTACGCGGACCGGCTGGCGGGTACGGCCGCCCGTCCCGTGGTGCTCGACGACGACGCCGAGCGCGCGGTCGTCGGCGGCCTCGCCGCCACCCCCGTCGAACCGCCGGCCGGCGGCTACGACATCGACCACCTCGCCTACGTGATCTACACCTCCGGCTCCACCGGCCGCCCCAAGGGCGTGCTGGTCACCCACCGGGGGCTCGCCAACTACCTGGGCTGGACCGTCGACGCGTACGCGAGCGCCGGGACGGGCGGAGCCGCGCTGTTCTCCTCCGTGGCCTTCGACCTCGGCATGCCCGACCTGTTCACCCCCCTGATGACGGGGCAGCCGGTCCATCTGCTCGACCAGGACTTCGACATCACCGAGCTGGGCCGGCTGCTGCTCCAGGAGGCCCCGTACGCGTTCCTCAAGCTCACCCCGGGCCATCTGGACCTGCTCTCCCGGCAGTTGTCCCCCGAGCAGCGCCGGGACCTGGCCCACCTGGTGATCGCCGCGGGCGACTCCTTCACCGGACGGCTGGCCAACCGCTGGCTGGAGCCGGAGGGCTCCGGCGGCCGGCGGTTGGCCGCCGAGTACGGTCCCACGGAGATCACCGTCGGCAACTCGGCGCACTTCGTCGGCGGCCGCGTGGACTCCGAGCTGGTCTCCATCGGCCGGGCCATCCCCAACACCACCATGCGGGTCCTGGACGGGGACCTGCGCCCGGTGCCGATCGGCAGCGTCGGCGAGGTGTGCGTCGGCGGCGTCGGCCTCGCCCGCGGCTACGCGAACCGGCCCGGCCTGACCGCCGAGCGCTTCCTGCCCGACCCGTACGGCCCGCCCGGCTCCCGGCTGTACCGCACCGGCGACCTCGCGCGCGTCATGCCGGACGGCGACCTCGACTTCGTCTCGCGCGCCGACCACCAGGTCAAGCTGCGCGGCTACCGGATCGAGCCCGGCGAGATCGAGACCGTGCTGACCTCGGACCCCGCCGTGGCCGAGGCCGTGGCCCTGGTCCGGGAGGACGCGCCGGGCGACAGGCGCCTGGTCGCCTATCTGGTGCCGGCCCCGGGCGCCGGCTCCGCCGCGCTCGCTCCGGCCCGGCTGCGCGGGCTGCTGGGCGCGCGCCTGCCCGAGTACATGGTGCCGTCGGCGTTCGTCACGCTCGACGCGCTGCCGCTGACCGCCAACGGCAAGCTCGACCGCACCGCCCTGCCCGCCCCCGGGCGCGCCGCGACCGCCGTCGGCGAGCACGTCGCCCCGCGCGACGAGGACGAGCGGGTCATGGCCGGGGTGTGGTCCGAGGTGCTGGGCCTGGAGCGGATCGGCGTCCACGACAACTTCTTCGACCTGGGCGGTGACTCGCTGCGGGCCGTCGCGCTGGTGGGGGCGCTGCGCGAGTCGGGCCGCCGGGTGGCGGTCCGCGACGTCTTCGAGCACCGCACGGTGGCCCGGCTCTGCCGGGCGCTGCGTCAGGACGCGGCGGCGGGCGCGCCGGCCGGGGAGGCGGCCTTCGAACCGGTCGCCCCGTTCGCGCTGCTGTCGGCCGGCGAACGGGTCGCGCTGCCCGCCGACGCCGTCGACGCCTATCCCGTCTCGCTCACCCAGGCCGGGATGTTCGTGGAGCTGTTCCGCGACCCCGAGGTGAACCGGTACCACAACGTCACCTCGTTCCGGATCCGTGACGGGCGGCCCTTCGACCCGGTGGCCTTCCGCGCCGCGGCCGACCTGGTCGTCGCCCGGCACGAGGTGATGCGGACGTCCTTCGTGCTCGGCGGCCCCGAGCGGCCGCTGCAGATCGTGCACGCCCGCGGGGCGATGCCGTACGTCCACGACGACCTGCGGCACCTGCCCGAGGACGAGCGGTGGCCGGCGCTGGCGGCCTTCGCCCGCGCCGACCGCGCGCGGCTCTTCGACGTCTCGTGCGCGCCGCTGATGCGGATGGCCACGCACGTGCTGGACGACGACGGCTGGTGGCTGTCGATCACCGAGTGCCACCCGGTCATCGAGGGGTGGAGCTACCACTCGCAGCTGATGGAGATGCTGAGCGCCTACGGGCGGCTGCGCGACGGGCAGGAGCCCGATCCGGCACCGGCGGCGCCGGCCGTGCGCTACGCCGACTTCATCGCGGCGGAGCTGCGCTCCCTGGCCGGCGAGGAGGACCGGGTCTACTGGCACGGACTCCTCGACGCGTACGAGAAGTTCCGGCTGCCGTCGGGCTGGTCGGGCGGCCGGAACGCGCCGGCCGGGCGGTACCGCCTGGACCTGCCCCTGCACGCCCTGCGGCCCGGGCTCCAGGCGCTCGCCTCACAGACCGGCGTGCCGTACAAGAGCGTGCTGCACGCCGCGCACGCGAAGGTGCTGAGCCTGCTGACCCGCCAGGACCGCTTCCGCGGGGGCATGGTGGCGGACGCCCGGCCCGAGGTCAGCGGGGCGGACCGGGTCTCCGGCATGTACCTCAACTCGGTGCCCTTCCCCTACGAACGCGGCGCCCGGACGTGGGGCGAGCTGGCCCGGCGGACCTTCGCCGCCGAGATCGCGCTCTGGCCGCACCGCCGGTTCCCGATGCCCGCGATGCGCCGCCCCGGCGGTGACCCCCACCTGGTCGACGTGCTCTTCCACTACCTGGACTTCCACCAGGTCGACACCGATCTCGTCGACACGGCCGCCACCGTCGACGACAGCCCGAACGAGTTCCCGGTGGTGGTCGGCACCCCGCTGCGCGACCACCTCACCATCGCCTCCGACACCCGGACCCTGCGGCGCGACCGTGCCGACCGGCTCGCCCGGCTCTACCTCGCGGTCCTGTCCGACATGGCCGCCGGGGGTGCGGACGGCGACGCCCGGCGCGGGTATCCCGAGGCCCCTGAGCTCGACGCGGGCCGGCGCGTGCTGCCCGCCGGCCCGGACGCGGCCGCCCCGGAGTTCGAGGACACCCCGGAGTTCGAGCCCACCGCGGAGTTCGAGCCCGCCCCGGAGTTCGAGGACACCCTCGCCGCCTTCGAGGCGCAGGCCGCCCGTACCCCGGGGGCGACGGCCCTCGTCACCCTCGACGGCCGCCTGACCTACGCCGAGCTCGACTCCCGGGCCGGACTGCTGGCCCGGCGGCTGCGCGGACTGGGCGTCGGTCCCGAGGACCGGGTGGGCGTGCTCCTGGACCGCGGGGCGGACCTGGTGGTGGCGCTGCTCGCCGTCTGGAAGGCCGGGGCGGCGTACGTGCCGTGCGATCCCTGCACGCCGGACGCCCGGCTACGGGCGGTGTTCGCCGGCGCCGGCTGCCGGCTGGTGGTGACGGAGAGCGCCCACGCCTCCCGCACCGCCCCGTGCACGCCGGTGCTCGCGGCCGGAGCCGCCGAGGACGGCGCGGCTGCGCCGCAGCCGCCACGGAGCCCCGCCCGCGACCTCGACCCGGGCCGCCTGGCCTACGTCCTGCACACCTCCGGCTCCACCGGCGAACCCAAGGGCGTCGCCGTCGACCACCGGGCCCTGGCCCACTACCTGCGCTGGGCCGCGGCCGCGTACGCGGGAGCCGGGACGGGCGGTGCCCCCTTCTTCACCTCCGTCGGCGCCGACCTCGGCGTCCCCGCCCTGTTCGTCCCCCTGCTGACCGGCCGGACCGTGTACGTACTGCCGCAGCGGTTCGAGCCGGACGAGTTCGCGAAGCTGCTGGCGTCCTGGGCCCCGTACGCCTTCGTCGGCATGACGCCGGGTCATCTCGCGCTGCTGGAGGCCCACCTGGACGACGCGCAGCTCGGCGCGCTGGCCGGGCTGCTGGTCTGCGCCGGTGACGCCTACCCGGCCCGGCAGGCCGAGCGGGTCGCGGCCCGGATCGCGGCCGCCGGCGGGCGGATGCGGCTGGCCGCGGAGTACGGGCCGACCGAGGCGACCGTGGCCGCGGCGGCGTACCGCCTGTCCGGACCCGTCGGCCGGGCGCTCGTACCGCTGGGCTCCGCGCTGCCGGGCACGACGCTGCGGCTGCTGGACGAGGACCTGCTCGCGGTGCCCGACGGCGTCGTCGGCGAGGTGCACATCGGCGGCCCGGGCCTGGCCCGCGGGTACGTGGGCCGGCCCGGCCTGACCGCCGAGCGCTTCGTGCCCGACCCGTACGGCCCGCCCGGCGCCCGGCTGTACCGCACCGGTGACCTCGCCCGGGTCCTGCCGGACGGGCGGCTGGAGTTCGCCGGCCGCGCGGACCGGCAGCTCAAGGTCGGCGGCCACCGCGTCGAGCCCGCGGAGGTGGAGGCCGTGCTCGGCGCCGACCCGCGGGTGCGCGAGGTCCTCGTGGACGCCGTCCCCGGGCCCTCGGGCGGGCAGCGGCTCACGGCCTGGGTGGTGCCGGCCGACGGGGCCGCCCCGCCGGCGGCGGAGCTGCGGGCCCGGGTGGAGGCCGCGCTGCCGGCCCCGTTCGTCCCGGCCTCGTACCGGATCGTGGACGCCCTGCCCCTGACGGCGAACGGCAAGTACGACCGCGCGGGCGCGGCGGCGGCCGGGGCGCGGCGCGAGACCACGGTCGTCCGGGCTCCGTACGCGGCGCCCCGCACGGCCACCGAGCGGCGGCTGGCCGAGGCGTGGCAGCACGTGCTCGGCCTCGACCGGGTCGGCGTCCACGACCGCTTCCGCGACCTCGGCGGTGACTCGCTGGCCCTGCTGCGGGTGCTGTCCGTCGCCGGGGCGGCCGGCCTCGTCGTCGATCCGGGCACCGCCCTGCGCCATCCGACCATCGCCGAGCTGGCCCGTGCCCTCGGCCCCACCACGGAAGAGGACTGATGTCCATGGACCGGCGAAGCGTCCGCCACCTGATCTCCCTCGACGACCTCACCGACGCGGACCTGCGCCATCTGGTCGAGCGCGGTGCCCGGTTCTCCGCCGGCGGCGGCGGTTCCGTCCGGCCGCTCGACGGCGCCGTCACGGGGATCTACTTCGCCAAGACGTCGACCCGTACCCGCACCGCCTTCTCCGCGGGGGCGCTGCGCCTCGGCTCTTCGCTCGTCACCTACGGTCCGGGCGACCTCCAGACGAACACCGGGGAGACGAGCGAGGACACCGGCCGGGTGTTCTCCCGGATGCTGGACGTCCTGGTGGCCCGGACGGCCGGGGACCCGGCGGAGATGCGGGCCTGGGCCGCCCAGAGCCGCATGGCCGTCGTCAACGCGATGAGCGCCGAGGAGCACCCCACCCAGGCGCTGACCGACCTGACGACGATGACGCGGCACTTCGGCCGCGTCGAGGGCCTGCGCGTGCTCTACCTCGGCGAGGGCAACAACACGGCGGCGGCGCTGGCGCTGGCGCTGACCCGCTACCCGGGGGTGGAGTTCGAGCTGCGTACGCCGCCGGGGTACGGGCTCACCGCCCCGATCGCGCGGAAGGCCGCCCGGCAGGCCGCGGCGGCGGGGGCGCTGTTCCGCGAGCGGCACACCATGGAGGCGCTGCCCGCGGACTTCGACGTCGTGTACACCGCGCGCTGGCAGACGACGGGCACGACGAAGGCGGACCCGCGCTGGCGCGAGGTGTTCGCCCCGTTCCAGGTCCGCGAGGAGCTGTGGGAGACCAGCCCGAAGGCGGTGTTCATGCACGACCTGCCCGCCCACCGGGGGGACGAGGTGACGGCGGAGGTGCTGGACGGGCCGATGAGCATCGCCTTCGACCAGGCCGAGAACAAGATGCACAGTGCGATGGCGGTCCTGGAGTGGTGCCGGGGGGCGGAGCCGGCGGCGGACGGCGCCTGACCGTACGCCCTGCGGCCGTCCCGGGGACGGCAAGGCCCGGGGGCCTTGCCGTCCCCGGTTCAGTCCAGCACGCTCCCGCCGCCGCGGCGGTCGGCGCGGGAGCGGCGGTGGTCCACGACGGCGTAGACGCGGTGCAGCCAGCGGTCCGTGCCGTCGTAGCGGGGTGTGAAGGCCGTACGCCCGTGCACGCTCAGGCGGTTGTCGACGACGGCCAGGTCTCCCGCGGTCAGGGCGAAGGCCTGCGCGGTGCCCTCGAAGGCGGTGCGCAGCTCCTCCATGGCCTGCTTCGCGTCGCCGTCGAGGGGGTGGGTGCTGTTGAAGTCGACGACCACGTCGTGGTCCTCGGGCGCGCCGCGCAGGATCGGGCGGGGCGACGGCGGCAGGTCCCGGGAACCGCCGAAGGAGGGCGGCGCCTCGGTGACGAAGCGCTCCTGGGACAGCACCTCGCGGGCCTGCCGCGACAGCAGCGGCAGGGCCCGGCGGACGGAGGCGGTGCGCAGCCGGGCATCGCCCGTCGGGTCGGTGCGCACGCACAGCAGGCCGACGTAGTCGGGGCGGTTGCGGTGGAAGGCGTTCTCGGTGTGCATCTCCAGGAGGACCGAGCCGGCGTTGCTCTGCTGCCGTTCCCGGCCGGGGACCGGCACCACGTCCTGGACGAGGGCGCCGGACTTCTCGTTGCGGTAGGCGATGACCTCCCCGAGCTGGAGCATGATCATGGCGATGGCGCCCGTCGCGGTGGTCGCGGAGCGCCGTACGGAGCCGGGCCGGGTGGGGGTGGCGGGCAGCTGTTCGGGGACCGGGAGGTTGCGGACCAGCAGCACCCCGTCGGGTCCGGCGTCGTGCCGGAACTCCCGTACGGCGGCCTGGAGCCGCGACGGCAGCCGGGCGGAGGCGGCGCGGGCCGCCGCGAGCCATTGCGGGGCGTCCAGGGCGCCGGACGCGGCGCGGGCGAGTTCCGCGGCCACGTCCGCGATTTCCTCGCGCTCGGCATCGGTGATCACCAGCGCCGATTCGGGCGGGGCGGGAAGATAACGTGTCTCTGTTGTCATTGTCGCTTGCCTTCTCACTGAAGCCGCGCGCGAGGACCGCCGGCGCGGACTCCCTCGGGATTCGGCCCCGATCCGGCGATTTCTGCGGATCTCCTCTTGCGGACCGTACGCGCGGACGGGGACGCAGCGAGGATAGGCAGCGGGGACGCCGGTATGACAGGCCGTTTCGCGATTTCGTGAACGGGCCGGGCGGGGCCGTCGGGTAATGCCGTGCGCGGCGGTTTTTTTGTCCCGCCAGCGAGACACCGGGCCATGTACGCGCTTCCACCGCGCACGATTTCTGAGGCAGACTCACCGGGACCCGCTTCGGACGGCGCACAGAGAACGCTCCGAAGCTTCTGCATTCGTGTGGCCGGCCGCCGGTCGGACTTCCAGGAGCATGTATGTCGAGCAAGTTCCACTGCCGTATCTGTGCCGCTCCGGTACAGAGTTTCTTCGACTTCGGGCGCCAGCCCCTGTCGGACGCCTTCCTCCCCGTGGACGCGGATCTCGGCCAGGAGTTCTTCTTCCGGCTGGACGTCGGCGTCTGCGAGTCCTGCACCATGGTGCAGCTGACGGAGGAGGTTCCGCGGGACCGGATGTTCCACGAGGCCTACCCGTACTACTCGTCGGGCTCCGCGTACATGCGGACCCACTTCGAGGACCTCGCCAAGCGCCTGCTGTCCACCGAGCTCACAGCGGACGACCCGTTCATCGTCGAGCTGGGCTGCAACGACGGCGTGATGCTCAAGGTGATCGCCGACCACGGCGTCCGGCACCTGGGCGTGGAGCCCTCCGGCGGTGTCGCGGACGTCGCCGCGGAGAAGGGCGTCCGGGTCCGCAAGTCCTTCTTCGAGGAGGCCACGGCGCGGGAGATCCTCGCCGAGGACGGCCAGGCGGACGTCATCTACGCCGCGAACACCCTGTGCCACATCCCATACTCGATCCTGCCTGGCGTGCGCGCCCTGCTGAAGCCGACCGGGGTGTTCGTCTTCGAGGACCCCTACCTCGGGGACATCGTCGAGCGGACCTCCTTCGACCAGATCTACGACGAGCACTTCTACTTCTTCACGGCGCGGTCGGTGCGGGAGATGGCCCGGCGCAGCGACCTGGAGCTGGTGGACGTCGAGCGGCTGTCGGTGCACGGCGGCGAGGTGCGCTACTTCCTGGCGCCCGCCGGACAGCGCCGGCCGTCCGAGGCCGTGGCCGCGCTCATCGCCGAGGAGGAGGAGCGCGGGCTGGCCGACCCGGCCACGCTGCGCGCGTTCGGCGAGCGGGTCCTGAAGATCCGCGACGACCTCAAGGCGCTGCTGGAGCGGCTGCGCGACGAGGGCAGGACGGTGGCCGGCTACGGCGCGACGGCCAAGAGCGCCACGGTGACCAACCTCTGCGGCATCGGCCCCGACCTGGTCCCGTTCATCTGCGACACCACCCCCGCCAAGCAGGGCCGTCTCAGCCCGGGAACGCACATTCCGGTGAAGCCGCCGACGGCGTTCTCCGAGTCCTACCCGGACTACGCGCTGCTCTTCGCGTGGAACCACGCCGAGGAGATCATGGCGAAGGAGCAGGAGTTCCGTGACGCCGGGGGCAAATGGATCCTCTACGTGCCCGACGTGCACATCGTGTGAGCCGGAATTCCGATCGCCCCCACCCTGACGAAAGAGAAGAGACATGAAGGGAATTCTTCTCGCGGGCGGCAGCGGGACGCGTATGTACCCCTCGACGCTCGCGACTTCGAAACAGCTTCTCTCGGTCTACGACAAGCCCATGATCTACCACCCCCTTTCGGTGCTGATGCTGGCCGGCATCAGGGAGATCCTGGTGATCTCGCAGCCGACCAGCATTCCCGCGCTGCAATCGCTGCTGGGCGACGGCGCGCACCTGGGCCTCACCATCACCTATGCGGAGCAGCAGGAACCGCGCGGTATCGCGGAAGCACTCATCATCGGTGCGGACCACGTCGGGGACGAGCCCTTCGCGCTGATCCTCGGGGACAACATCTTCCACGGCGCCGGATTCCCGCGGCTTCTGCGGGAAGCGCAGGAAAGCCTGGACGGATGCACCCTCTTCGGCTATCCGGTCTCCGACCCCGAGCGGTACGGGATCGCCGAGACCGACTCCGAGGGGATGTTGGTGTCACTGGAGGAGAAACCGCTCAAACCGCCCTCCGACAACGCGGTCACCGGCCTGTACTTCTACTCCCCCGAAGCGGTGGAGATCGCCCGCGGGCTCACCCCCTCGGACCGCGGCGAGCTGGAGATCACCGACGTCAACCGGGCGTTCCTGAAGGAGGGCCGGGCCCGGCTCATCCGGCTGGGACGGGGCTTCACGTGGCTGGACGCGGGGACGCACGACTCGCTGCTGGCGGCCAGTCAGTACGTCCAGGTCATCGAGGCGCGCCAGGGCGTCCGGGTGGCGTGCATCGAGGAGATCGCGCTGCGCATGGGCTACATCGACGCGGAGGACTGCCACCGCCTCGGCGTGCGGATGAAGAGCTCGCAGTACGGCCGGTACCTGATGCAGATAGCCGAGGTGGCCGCCTGACCGCGGCCCGGTTCCCGTCTCCGCGTCCCGCCCGTGCGGCGGGGCGCGGGCGGGACCTCAGTACAGGGGAGTTCGGGTGGAGTATCAGAAGCTGACGCCGGCGCGCGCGCTGGCCCTCGGGGCGGGCGCGCCGCCGGAGGTCGCCGACCGCGCCTGGTGCGTGCGCTGGGACGAGGTGCCGGACGCCGCCCGTACGGTCCTCCGTACGCTCCCGGCCGCGCTGGAGTTCCACACCTCCGGCAGCACCGGCCCCAGCCGCCGCTGGCTGCGCGCCCGCGGCGACGCCTGGCGCGAGGCCGGCATGCTCGCGGAGTTCGTCCGGCGGGACGCTCCGCAGGCGGTGGTCTCCTTCGCCCCGCCGGTCCACGTGTACGGCGCGCTGGCCACCGTGCTGCTGCCCGCCCGGCTGGGCGTGCCGGTCTGGTACCGGCCCGGCTACATCGGGGGGCTGCCGGACACCGGCGCGCGGCGGATCGTGGTCGTGGCCACGCCCTGGATCTTCTCCCTGCTGCTGCGGCACATGGACCGCGTCCGGTCCCTGGAGCACGTCACCGTCCTGTACAGCAGCGCGATGCTCCCGGCCGACGCCGCGGTGTTCCTCCGGGAGGCCGGGCCAGGGCGTGCGGCGATCGTGGAGCTGCTGGGGTCGACGGAGACCGGCGGGGTGGCCGTGCGCCGCTGGAGCGAGGGCGAGCCGCCCGCGTGGACCCTCTTCCCCGACGTCGCCTTCGCCGGCGGCGGGAGCGGTCCGGCTCCGGACGGCCGCACCGGCGGCGGCGCGGCGGACACCGCGGTCCCCCTGGTGATCCGCAGTCCGCGCCTCGCCCACCGGCCGGGCGAGCCCGCGCCGCACGAGTGGACGACCGGCGACCTCGTGGAACCGGTGGACGGACGGACCTTCCGGCTCCTGGGGCGCACCGGCCGGCTGGTCAAGATCAACGGCCGTCGGATCAACCTCGACGAGGCGGAGCACACCCTGCGCGCCCGCCTCGACTGCGCCGACCTGGCGCTCGTACCGGTCGACGACACCATGATCGGCGAGCACGTCGACCTGTACGTGGTGCCCCGGCCGGGCGCCGCGTCCGCCGGCACCGACCTTGCCGCGGTGCGCGCCGTCCTGGGTGCCCGCCCGCGCACGACACATGTGGTGCCCGCCCTCGGCCGGTCCGCGATGGGCAAGTTGCAGCACCTCACGACCTCACACTCACCGACAGGGATACCAACGTGACTCAGACCCCCGTCCCGGCCGACCGCGACGTCCTCGACATGCCCTCCCTGGACGCCATCGTCGAGGCCGCCTCCTGGACCGCGAAGCTCGGCCCGCTGACCGACGCGGACGTGGCCCGGATGCGGGAGAGCGGCGCCGTGGTCGACCGGTACCTCGCCGAGGGCAAGCCCGTCTACGGGCTGACGCAGGGCTTCGGTCCGCTGGTGACGCACTCGGCCAAGTCGGAGATGGAGCAGGGGAACTCGCTCATCTCCCACCTGGGCACGGCGCAGGGCCGGCCCGTCGACCCCGACGCCTCGCGGCTGGTCTTCTGGCTGCGGCTGAACAGCATGCGCAAGGGCTTCTCCGCCGTCTCGCCCGATTTCTGGGAGCGGCTGGCCGACCTGTGGAACGCGGGCTTCACCCCGGTGATCCCCCGGGACGGCACGGTGAGCGCGAGCGGTGACCTCCAGCCGCTGGCGCACGTGGCGCTGGCCTGTTCCGGACAGGGCGAGGCGTGGGTGCGCGACGCGCGGGGCGCCTGGTCCGTGCGCCCGGCCGCCGAGGCCCTCGCCGAGCTGGGCGCGCAGCCGCTGGAGTGGCCCGTCCGCGAGGCCCTCGCCTTCGTCAACGGGACCGGGGTCGGGCTGGCCGTCTCCATCCTCAACCAGCGTTCGGCGCTGCGGCTCGTGCGGGCCGTGGCGGCCCTGACCGCCCGGCTGACGGTCCTGCTCGGGGGCAACGCCGAGCACTACGAGGAGGGCGTCGGCCTGGCGCGCGGCCAGGTGGGGCAGCTGCGCGCGGCCCGCTGGATCCGCGCCGACCTGCCCGGGGACCACCTGCGCGACGAGCGCCGGCCGCTCCAGGAGCCGTACAGCCTGCGCTGCGCGCCGCAGGTGCTCGGAGCGGCGCTGGACCAGCTGGAGGCGGCCGGCGAGTTCCTGCTCCGCGAGGCCAACGGCTGCACCGACAACCCGATCACCTTCGAGGGCCGGGTGCTGCACGGCGGCAACTTCCACGCCATGCCGGTGGGCTTCGCCTCGGAGCAGACCGGGCTGGCCATGCACATGGCCGCCTATCTGGCGGAGCGCCAGCTGGCCCTGCTGGTGAGCCCCACCACCAACGGCGACCTGCCCATCATGCTCACGCCCCGCGCCGGCCGCGGCGCCGGACTGGCCGGGGTGCAGATCAGCGCCACCTCCTTCATCTCGCGGATCCGGCAGCTGGTCACCCCGGCGTCGCTGACCACGCTGCCCACCAACGGCTGGAACCAGGACCACGTGCCCATGGCGCTGAACAGCGCGAACGGCGTGGGCGAGGCGCTGGAGCTGGGCTGGCTCGCCGTCGGCTCGCTCGCCCTGGGCGCGGCCCAGCTGGCGGTGATGACCGAGCGGGAGGCGCAGACCGCGGGCGTGTGGGCCGAACTCGCCGGGATCTCCCCGGCCCTGGAGGCCGACCGCCCCATGGCCGGCGAGGTGCGCGCGGCCGCCGTCCTCCTGCGCGACCACGCGGAGGGCCTCCTCGGCGCCGACGCGGAGCGGCTCCTCGGCGCCGACGCGGAAGGCCTCCTCGGCGACGCCGCCTGAGGAGGGGCGCAGGCCCCCGCCGGCCCCGTTCCCCCGCGGGGCCGGCGGGGCACGCCCCGCCCCGCCGGCCGCCCGCCGCGTACCTCCGCATCCACCGCACACGAGACTGGAGACGACCCGATGACCCGCTGGGGGATCACCCTCCCACTGACCGGCGTACCCCTGCCGGCGCACCGGGAGCTCGTCGAGCGGCTCCCCGACCTGGGCTACACCGACGTGTGGACGGCCGAGACGGCGGGCACCGACGCCTTCACCCCCCTGGCGCTGGCCTCGCAGTGGTCCTCGCGGCTGCGGCTGGGCACCGCCGTCGCCCCGGTGTTCACCCGCGGGCCCGCCCTGCTGGCCATGACCGCCTCCTCCCTCGCCGACTGCGCGCCCGGCCGGTTCGCCCTCGGCATCGGGGCGTCCTCGCCCGGCGTGGTGCGGGACTGGAACGGGCTGGAACACACCCAGCCCTACGCCCGCACCCGTGACACCCTGCGGTTCCTGCGCTCCGCCTTCACCGGCAGGCCCGTCAACGCGCAGTACCCCACCTTCTCGGTCCGCGGGTTCCGGCTGGAACGGCCGCCGGCCACTCCCCCGCCGGTGCTGCTGGCCGCGCTGCGCCCCGGCATGCTGCGGCTCGCCGCGGCCGAGGCGGACGGGGCGATCACCAACTGGCTGGCACCGCACGACGTGCCGAAGGTCAGGGCCGAGGTCGGGCCGGAGACCGAGCTCGTCGCCCCGGTCTTCGTGTGCGTCACCGAGGACGCCCGCGAGGCCCGGCGCCTGGGCCGCATGATGATCAGCAGCTACCTGACGGTCCCCGCCTACCGGGCGTTCCAGGACTGGCTCGGGCGGACGGAGCCGCTCGCCGCGATGCACCGGGCCTGGGACGCCGGCGAGCGGTGGCGCGCGGTGATGGCCGTACCGGACGAGGCGGTGGACGAACTGATCGTGCACGGCAGCCCCGAGGAGTGCCGGGCGCGGATCCGCGCGTACGCGGAGCACGGGCTCGACACTCCCGTGATCGCGCTGCTGCCCTCCCAGGGCGGCGATCCCGTCGCGCAGGTCGAGGCGCTCGCTCCCGGGCGGGACTGACGGCGTGCTCCCACTGATCGTTCCGGCCGGTGTCGAGACCGCCGAATGCCACGAGGACGAGCCGGCGCCCGTGCTGTTCCCCGAGGAGCGGGCGCTGGCGGCCGGCATGGGCGCCGCCCGGCGCCGCGAGTTCGCCACCGTGCGGCACTGCGCCCGGCGCGCGGGCCTGCGGATCGGCGTCCCGCCCGCTCCGCTGCTCACCGGTCCGAGGGGCGCGCCCCGGTGGCCGGACGGGGTCGTCGGCAGCCTCACGCACTGCCGGGGGTACCGCGCCGCGGCGCTGGCCCGGGCCGGCGACGCGCGTGCCATCGGCATCGACGCCGAGCCGCACCGGGCGCTGCCGGACGGCATGCTGGACCGCATCGCGCTCCCCGAGGAGCGCGCGGAGCAGCGCGGCCTGCGGGCCCTGGACGCCGGGGTGTGCTGGGACCGCCTGCTGTTCTGCGCCAAGGAAGCCGTGTACAAGGTGTGGTCCCCGCTGACGCGGGCCTGGCTGGGCTTCCACGAGGCTTCGGTGAGCATCGCGCCGGCGACCGCCGCCCCGGCTGCCGGCACGACGGCGGGCACGTTCCGCGTACGCCTGCTCAAGGCCCCGCCGGACGGCGCCGCGGGCCGCGTGCCGCCCGTCCTCGAAGGCCGCTGGATCGCCTCCGGGCAGCTGCTCCTCACCGCGATCGTGGTGCCGGCCGGTCCCCCGGCCCGTACCGCCGGTGCAGCGCGCGGGGGCCGCCCCCGCGCCTGAGCCCTCCGCCGACCCTTCCCACCCTTCCTTCCCCACCGGTCCGTGCCGGTGCTCACGACAAGGTGCGCATGCCCCATGACGACCCGGATGCTCGTCACCGGGGGAGCCGGATTCATCGGCTCCCACTACGTCCGTACGCTGCTCGGCCCGCAGGGTCCCGGCGACGTGTCCGTGACCGTGCTCGACAAGCTCACCTACGCCGGCTGCCCCGCCAACCTCGACCCCGTGCGCGCGCATCCGGGCTTCTCGTTCGTGCACGGCGACATCTGCGACCGGAAGGTCGTACGGGACCTCATGGCGGAGCACGACCAGGTGGTGCACTTCGCCGCGGAGTCCCACGTCGACCGTTCCATCGAGGGCGGTGACGAGTTCTTCCGCACGAACGTCCTGGGCACCCACACCCTCCTGTCCGCCGCCCACCAGGCGGGCGTGGACACCTTCGTCCAGGTCTCCACCGACGAGGTGTACGGCTCGATCGACGAGGGCTCCTGGCCCGAGTCCCACCCCCTGCGGCCCAGCTCCCCGTACTCGGCGAGCAAGGCGGGCGGGGACCTGGTGGCGCTGTCGTACCACCACACCCACGGCCTGGACGTGCGCCTCACCCGCTGCTCGAACAACTACGGGCACCACCACTTCCCCGAGAAGGTCATCCCCCTGTTCATCACCCGGCTCCTGGACGGTGACACGGTCCCGCTGTACGGGGACGGCGGCAACGTCCGGGACTGGCTGCACATCGACGACCACGTCCAGGGCATCGAGCTCGTACGGACCGGGGGGCGCGCCGGGGAGGTCTACAACATCGGGGGCGGCACCGAGCTGTCCAACCGCGAGCTCACCGAGCTGCTCCTGGAGGCCACCGGCCGGAAGTGGGAGGAGGCCGTGGAACACGTCGCGGACCGCAAGGGGCACGACCGCCGCTACTCCGTCGACTGCACCAAGATCCGCGAGGAGCTCGGCTACGCCCCCCGCGTGCCGTTCGCCGAGGGACTCGCCGACACCGTGCGCTGGTACCGCGACAACCGCGCCTGGTGGGAGCCGCTCAAGGCCCGGGCGGCCCTGTGACGGCACGCGGGGCGCGGCCCTGGCTGGTGACCGGCGCCGGGGGCATGCTCGCCCGGGACCTGCTCGGCCGGCTGGCGGACGCGGGGATCGACGCCGTCGCCGCCGGCCGCGCCGAACTGGACGTCACCGACCCGGCCGCGGTGCGCGCGGCGTTCGCCGCGCACCGCCCCGCCCTGGTCGTCAACTGCGCCGCGTGGACCGCGGTGGACGCCGCCGAGGACCACGAGGCGCAGGCGCTCGCGGTCAACGGCACCGGGCCGCGCCTGCTGGCGGGGGCGTGCCGCGCCGCGGGCAGCCCGCTGTTGCAGCTCTCCACGGACTACGTCTTCGACGGCCTGCGCCGCGAGCCGTACCCGGAGCACGCGGCGGCCGCCCCGCGCAGCGCGTACGGACGCAGCAAGCTGGCCGGCGAGCGGGCGGTCCTGGAGCTGCTGCCGGACACCGGCTACGTGGTGCGGACCGCCTGGCTGTACGGCGCCGGCGGCGACAGCTTCGTCCGCACGGTGATCGGGCTGGAGCGCGAGCGGCCGACCCTGGACGTGGTCGAGGACCAGTGGGGCCAGCCGACCTGGACGGCCGATCTGGCCCGGCAGCTGGTGGGGCTGGGCCGGCGGGCGCTGGCCGGCACCGCCCCGGCGGGCGTCTACCACGGCAGCAGCGGCGGCCGGACGACGTGGTTCGCCTTCTGCCGGGAGATCTTCCGGCTGCTCGGCGCCGACCCGGAGCGGGTCCGTCCCACCACCGGCGACCGCTACGTACGCCCGGCGCCCCGGCCGGCCTACAGCGTGCTCGGCCACCAGCGTTGGCACGCCGCGGGCATGGCGCCGATCCGGCACTGGCGGACGGCGCTGGCCGAGGCGCTGCCGGCGATGGGCCACGGTCCGGCGCTCCGCCCCGTGACGGCGGGCGCGCCGGAGGAACGCGACACGCACGAGAAAGCCGAGATCACATGCGACCCCTGCGCATAGAAGGTGCCTGGATCCACGAGCCCGAGGTGTTCGCCGACGAGCGCGGCAGCTTCCACGAGTGGTTCAAGGGCGACGCCTTCCGTGCGGCCACCGGGCTGGACCTCCCGCTCGCCCAGGCCAACGTCTCCGTGTCCCGGCGCGGCGCCCTGCGCGGCATCCACTTCGCGGAGGTCCCCCCGGGGCAGGCGAAGTACATCACCTGTGTGCGCGGCGCGGTCCTGGACGTGATCGTGGACGTGCGCACGGGGTCCCCGACGTTCGGGCAGTGGGAGATGGCCCGGCTCGACGACACCGGCCGCCGGGCGGTCTACCTCTCCGCGGGGCTCGGGCACGCCTTCCTCTCCCTCACGGACGACGCCACCGTGGTCTACCTGTGCTCCGAGGGCTACGCGCCCCACCGCGAGCACGGCATCCACCCGCTGGACCCGGACCTCGCCATCGACTGGCCCGCGGACCTGGTGCCCGTCCTGTCGCCGAAGGACGCGCGGGCCCCCTCGCTGGCCGAGGCGGGCCGGCGCGGCCTGCTGCCCGCCTACGGCGCACGGCCCCGCCCGGCGCGGCGGCCCGCGCACGTGGCCATGTTCAGCGTGGCCGCCCACGGGCACGTCAATCCCAGCCTGGAGGTGATCCGCGAACTCGTCGCCCGCGGCCACCGCGTGACGTACGCCGTCCCGGAGTCCTTCGCCGACGTCGTCGCCGCCACCGGGGCCGAGCCGCGCACCTTCACCACCACGCTGCCCGCCGCCGGCGCGCCGCACGCGTGGGAAGGCGGACTCGTCGACCACCTGCGGCTGTTCATGGCCGATGCCGGCCGGGCCCTGCCCCAGCTGCTGCGGCTGTACCAGGACGACCGCCCCGATCTGGTCCTGTACGACCCGATGGCCTACGCGGCCCCCGTGCTGGCCGGCCGCTGGGGGATCCCGGCCGTCCAGCTCTCCCCGCACGCCGTCGCCTGGGAGGGCTACGAGGAGGACCTGGCGGCGGGGCGGGTGGGCGCGGCCCACACCTGGCTCGCCAACGACGGCGTGTCCATCGGCCCGGGGCGCGTCGCCCGCCGCCCCGAACGCTGCATCGCCCTGGTCTCGAAGCTCCTCCAGCCGCACGCCGACCGGGTCGACGGCTCCGTCTACTCCTTCACGGGCCCCTGCCGGGGCGCCGGCGGGCACCCGGACGACGGCTGGACGCGCCCGGCGCACGCCGAGCGGGTCGCCCTGATCTCCCTGGGCACCCTGTTCACCCGGGCCGGCGACTTCTACCGGGCGTGCGTCGCGGCCTTCGCCGACCTGCCGGGATGGCACGTCGTCCTGCAGATCGGCTCCGGTACCGACCCGGCGGAGCTCGGGGACGTCCCGCCCCACGTCGAGGTGCGCACCTGGGTCCCCCAGGCGGCGGTGCTCGCCGAGGCCGACGTCTTCGTCACGCACGCGGGCGCGGGCAGCGCGCACGAGGGGCTCCTCCACGGGGTGCCGATGGTGACCGTTCCGCGGGCCGTCGACCAGTTCGGGAACGCCGAGATGCTGGAAGGGCTGGGCGTCGCCCGGCGGCTGGCGGTGGACGACCTCACGCCGGACGCCCTGCGCGCGGCGGTCCTCGCCCTCCTCGCCGACCCCGGGCTCCCGGAGCGCTTCGCCGGGATCCGGCGCCGGCTGGCCGCGGAGGGCGGCGCCTCCCGCGCGGCCGACCTGATCGAGGACGCCCTCGCCTCCCCGCCGCCGCCCTCCGGCTCCCCCGCCCGTACCGCTACCCGACCGTGACGCCGGGGTCGCTCTGATCAACCCGCAGCGGATCCTGTGCCGGCAGCCGCGGCGGTGTCGGACGGTTCCGCGGTGAAGGCCGTCTTCCTGAGCGGAGAGGCCCGGCGCAGGCTCCGGCGGCGGCCGCGGTCTCGATGGTGCGGCCGATCCTGGTAGTGAGGGCGGCCGCCGTCCGCCCAGGTCGACGGGGGACGGCGGAAGAACCACATCAGCCACATGGGTGTGCTCCGGTTCCGAGGAGGGGGAGGGGGAGGGAGAGCGGCAGCAGCGCACGGTCGAGGGCCTCGGCGGTCAGGAGGGTGCCGCGGGCCGCGAGGTAGCCGTCGGGCCTGATGAGGAGCCAGCCGCCGGGCGGGGTGCCCAGCGCCGTGCGCAGCCGCCGGCCCGGGTCGGGGAGGGAGGCGGCGTCGCCCAGGATCCGCACCGACAGCCAGGCGCCGTACTGGGCGCCGGCCGCGGCAGCCACGGTTTCCGGCGTGCCCTGCGGCCCTGCTCCGCCCGCCGCGAGCAACAGGGACCATCTCGGATCCCTGAGTTCCGCGCGCAGGACGTCGCAGGCCGGCCCGGCTTCGGTGACGCGCGACCCCGGCCCGGGGGCCGGGGTCGGTTCGGGTCCTGCCACCCCGACGTGGTAGCCCGAGATGAACTCGACGGCGCTCCTGGTGGTCAGGGAGCTGTCGCGGTAGGCGAGCCCCAGCCCCGAGCGGCGGCCCAGTGCCGTGCGCCGCAGGGCGGGGACGCGGTCGGCGAGGGCCAGGAGCCCCGGCCGGGGACCCGGGTCGGCGGAGAGCTCCTCCTCGTAGCTGTGCAGCAGCCGCGGACCTGCGTGGCCCTGCTCGACCATCGCGAGTTTCCAGGCGAGGTTGTACGCCTGCCGGATACCGGTGTCGGGGTCCCGGTCCGCTCCGGCCGTGAAGCGGCGGCCGGCGTGGCCCGGGGGCTCCGCGGACCCGTCGCAGGTGACCAGCCATGACGCGTCGGGGGCGTACGGGGGCCGCACGCCCCATTCGACGCCCACCCCGAGGGCCGCCACGGCTTCGCGCAGCAGCGCCCCGAGGAGCGCCCGGTCGATGACGACGGTGTACGGGTAGCGGGTGGGCAGCGCCGAGTAGTCCGCGTCGAGCCCGCTCGTACGCCCGTTGAGGAGGACGCCGTCCACGATGCCCATCTGGTCGAGCACTTCCAGGGTGCGCGGCCGGAGGTCCACCGGGTGGCCGGCCGCGGCCGGTCCGGCAGCGGCGTCGACCACCCGTACGGGCAGTCCGCGGCGGGCCAGTTCGTGGGCGACCGTCAGGCCCGCGGCGCTCGCGCCCACGACGAGTGGCCGGCGTCGCGGCTGCTCGGTCACCGGGCTCATCCCCTCTCCGTTCCACGGCCGGCGGGGTGCCGAGCCGCCATGAGCGTGAGCAGGGCCGCTCAACGGAAGACCGAGTACCCCTCGATGCGCGGTGGAGCCGCGGGGCGGTCCGCGGAGCTGCGGGACCGGGCCGCGGGAAATCTGTTCGGGATCTGGTCTGTACCGGGCAGGCCGGTTCATCGGCGGTGACCATCGGGGTGCGTCTCGATCCCGGTGGCGCAAGGAGACCAGTCAGGAGGCGACCGTGTACGAGTTGAGCGCGGAACAGCGGGAGGCGGCAGCTGCCGTACGGCGGTTGCTCTATGCCCAGCTTCCCTCTCGTGCGCTGGTCGTCGTGGCGCAGCTGGGTGTTCCCGACCTGCTCGCCGAGGGGCCCTTGGACATCTCCGCCATCGCGGAGCGGACCGGGACGGACGCTGTCGCGCTCGCCCGGCTGCTGCGCGGTCTCGCCGTGTTCGGCCTGTTCGAGGAAGGCGTCGGCCAGGTCTACTCCCTGACGCCGCTCGGTGAGGCCCTGACGTCCGGGCACCCGGCTTCCGCGCTGCCGTCGGCGACCCTGGTCGCAGGGCAGTTCGGCGAGGCCTGGGACCGGTTGCTCGAGACCGTGCAGTCGGGGCAGTCGCCCTTCGAGCGCAGCCGGGGCGTCTCACTGTTCACCCACATGGAGCAGGACGAGGAGCTTCGCGCCACCTTCGACGACTCCCAGGGCCGCGGGCTGGCCCTGGAGCTGGACGAGATCCTGCGTTCGATCGACTTCTCGGTGTATCCCACGGTCGTCGACGTCGGCGGCAGCGACGGCACGTTCCTGCGGAAGATCCTTGCGGCGCACCCCTCCATCAGGGGGGTCGTCTTCGATCTGCCCAGCTCGACGTCCCTCCAGGCGGAGCGCACCGCCCCGGATCCGCTGGAGGGCCGCTACTCCGTGGCCACGGGGGACTTCTTCGACAGCGTCCCCGAGGGCGGCGACCTGTATCTGCTCTCGCACATCCTGCATGACTGGGACGACGAGAGGGCGGTCCGGATCCTGCGCACCTGCCGCGCCGCCATGGCGGACGACGCGACGCTGATGGTCGTGGACCTGATCGCCGCGGACCGCGGGCAGCGGGACGAGCGGCTGCACACCGCAGCCCTGATGGATCTCTACATGCTCTCGCTGTTCGGCGGAAACGGCGGCCAGGAGCGCACCGCGGCCCAGGTCGAGGTCCTGCTGGACAAGGCTGGTTTCCGGATCACCCGTGTGGACGCCCTTCCCAGTGGCATGAACGTCATCCGCGCGGTCCCCACCGCCTGAAAAATCCTGGAGGAATCCGTCATGGGACGTCTCTTCACTTCCGAGTCGGTGACCGAGGGTCATCCCGACAAGATCGCCGACCGGATCAGCGACACCATTCTCGACGCGCTCCTGCGCGAGGACCCGACCTCCCGGGTCGCGGTCGAGACCCTGATCACCACCGGCCAGGTCCACGTCGCCGGTGAGGTCACCACCAAGGCCTACGCGCCGATCGCGCAGCTCGTGCGCCAGGCCGTCCTGGACATCGGCTACGACTCGTCCGCGAAGGGCTTCGACGGCGCCTCCTGCGGTGTGTCGGTGTCCATCGGGGCGCAGTCCCCGGACATCGCGCAGGGCGTCGACACCGCCTACGAGCAGCGCGTCGAGGGCGACGAGGACGAGCTCGACCGGCAGGGCGCGGGCGACCAGGGGCTGATGTTCGGCTACGCCTGTGACGAGACGCCCGAGCTGATGCCGCTGCCGATCCACCTCGCGCACCGGCTCTCGCGCCGCCTGTCGGAGGTCCGCAAGGACGGGAAGATCCCCTACCTGCGGCCCGACGGCAAGACGCAGGTCACCATCGAGTACGACGGGGACAAGGCGGTCCGCCTG